>CAMWVF010000283.1 GCA_947177545.1 uncultured Clostridia bacterium
TGGTTATCGGTTCATGTACAAACGGAAGAATGGAAGATTTGGAAATGGCTGCTAACATCATCAAGGGCAAAAAGGTACACGACGGCGTTCGCTGCATTGTAATTCCCGCAACACAGAAAATCTATCTTGAAGCTATGAAAAAGGGACTGCTTGAAATATTCATCAACGCGGGCTGCGCTGTTTCAACGCCTACCTGCGGTCCTTGCCTCGGCGGACACATGGGTATTCTTGCCAAGGGCGAGAGAGCCGTTGCTACCACAAACAGAAACTTTGTCGGACGAATGGGACACCCCGAATCCGAGGTATATCTGGCTTCACCCGCTGTTGCCGCTGCTTCCGCAGTAACGGGCAAAATCAGCAGTCCCGAAGAAGTTCTTTAAAAGAGGAGATAATTTGTTATGAAAGCATTCGGTAAAGTACACAAATACGGAGATAATGTTGATACGGACGTTATCATTCCCGCAAGATACCTTAACTCCGCAGACCCAAAGGAGCTTGCGCAGCACTGCATGGAGGACATCGACAAGGATTTTGTGAACAATGTCAAAGAGGGCGACATTATGGTTGCAGTACAGAATTTCGGCTGCGGTTCGTCCCGTGAGCACGCTCCCCTTTCCATTAAGGCAAGCGGTATCTCCTGCGTTATCGCGTCCACCTTTGCGAGAATTTTCTACCGCAACGCAATAAATATCGGTCTGCCCATTCTTGAATGCGCCGAGGCTGCCGAAAATATTGACAGCGGCGACGAGGTTGAGGTTGATTTCGACACAGGCGTTATCACCAACAAGACCAAAAATCATACCTACAAGGCGCAGCCTTTCCCCGAATTTATGAAGGACATCATCAATGCGGGAGGACTTTTGAAGTCCCTCAAAAAGTGATGTTTATGTATTGACTTTGCCATATTATCCATGTTATAATAGAAAAAATTGACGGCGGTGATAATATGGATAAAATGCAAGAAACAATAAAAATAGTCACAATGCTTTGTGTTATTCTTTTTTACTATTACTGTTTAGGGCTTGTCAATTATTATTCTCCGTTTTATGAAGCGGCAGACCCGTCAGAACCGTCTGCCGTTACAATAAACGGCAGGTCGGCTTCTCTGCTGTCAGGCAGCAATAATTTATCAAACGCTTTTGCAAATGATTTTTTTAAAATGGCAGGCTGTATTGTTTATGGAAACGTAAAGCTTCTTGACACCACTCACGGCGGCATTGCAAGTTTTAGCAAGGGTGATGATTACTATTGCATATACGAATTTGACCCTTTAGGAGAATATCCTGATATATGCTCAATATACAACGGCGTAACCACCGCTTCGACAAAGGAAGAGCTTGAAGCCGCTTTCGGTACGGACTGCATAAAGACCGACAACTATTATGTAGAAATTTTTGTTGATAACAAAGAGGTTGATTACAAAATCATAAACTATCCAAATGATTTTGATAGTTATGATTTTTCGTGCTATGAAGTGTATGAAATTACAAAAAAAAATTACCCTGAAGCAGAATATGTAACTATACTCATATGTAATTATTACAGTAACGATACTCCGAATGACATAGCGTTTTACATTTATAATAACAATATCAATACAGAGTAAATTTAACAAGAAAGGATTTTTACCATGAACAAAAATATTGCAGTTATCAAGGGCGACGGAATAGGTCCCGAGATAGTAAACGAGACCATTAAGGTCATGAACAAGGTGGGCGAGAAATTCGGTCACACATTTAATTTCACGGACGTTCTCATGGGCGGCTGCGCTATCGACGCAACGGGCGTTCCCCTGCCGCAGGAGACTATTGACATCTGTCTGAAATCGGACAGCGTTCTGCTTGGCGCGGTGGGCGGTCCAAAGTGGGACACCCTCCCCGGAAATCTCCGTCCCGAAGCGGGTCTGCTTGGTATCAGAGGCGCATTGAAGCTGTTTGCAAATATCCGTCCCGCAAAGTTGCTTGCTCCCCTTGCCTCCGCCTGCCCTCTTAAAAAGGAGATAACCGACTCGGGTCTTGACCTTGTTATCGTTCGTGAGCTTATTGGTGGCGCGTACTTCGGCGAGAGAAAAACCTACACTGACGAAAATGGCGTTAAGCACGCCAGCGACTCCATGGCATACGCCGATTACGAGGTGGAGAGAATTTGCCGTGTAGCTTTCGATATGGCTAAAAAACGCCGCAGCAAGGTACATTCCGTCGACAAGGCAAATGTGTTGGATTCCTCACGTCTTTGGAGAGAAATTTCCCACAAAGTGGCTGCCGAGTACCCCGATGTTGAATTCAGCGATATTCTTGTGGACAACTGCGCAATGCAGCTTGTAAGAAATCCGGGACAGTTCGACGTTTTGTTTACAGAAAACCTTTTCGGCGACATTCTTTCCGACGAGGCTTCAATGATAACCGGTTCGCTGGGTATGATACCATCCGCTTCTCTGGGTGAAACTTCTCTCGGTCTGTATGAACCTATCCATGGTTCTGCTCCTGACATTGCGGGACAGAACAAGGCTAACCCTATCGCAACAATTCTTTCTGCGGCAATGATGTTCCGCTACTCATTCGATATGTCTGCCGAAGCGGACGCTGTTGAAAACGCTGTAAACTCCGCTCTTGAAGATGGTTACCGCACCTCCGATATCATGTCCGACGCAGCAGGTCTCAAATGCGTTTCCTGCTCCGAAATGGGAGACATTATTGCGGCGAAAATTTAACCTTAACCGCTGTCCCATAAAAATTTACCCGAAAAGAAAGGCTGAGCCTTTACCCCTATTGGCGTACCATGTCAATAGGGGTAAAATATTCCCATGGGTAACAGTACTCTGTACCGTTACATATCTTTCTTTTCGGGTATTTTTATCCGTAAACAGGTCTATACGCCGGCATACCCATATCAAGCAATAAAATGACAGCAGCAAGAATAATACTGACAACCGCGCAAATTTTTTTCATAACCGATATAATATTATAAAACCTTTCCGATTTCCTATCCGCAATAGCGCCGCTTATACCCAAGCCAACGCCAAATGCAACAACAGCCACAGATGCATAGATCATAAGCGTAATTGCCGCAAGACCCAATGCGCCTATATTCGGTTCGCCA
>CAMWVF010000284.1 GCA_947177545.1 uncultured Clostridia bacterium
CACAGCCATAGCATACATAACGTTATCAGCGGAAGCCACTGCAACCAAGTCCTCGGATTTAAGATTTCCTATTTCTCCTCTTTCTCCCTTGATATAGACTGTAACGCTTTCTTCTGACATGGACATAGCCTGATAGCCGTGAGCTTCGGCATATGTACCATCAAGAGAGACCACAACAGGCACTTTATACATCACCATATCTATCACAGGAGTAGCCGTTACCGATATGATGAACCATATTAATATTGCGGCGATAAGCGACCCTATTTTTATTACAACATCTTTTTCAAAAAGATTTGCAAAAAACAACCTTACCTTATAAAATACATTTCTCAATACTTCTATCATATTCTAAGCAGCGCCTCCGCTCAAATTTTATCGGTAAATTTCTTTTTATGAAACAGACCAAAAAGTCCGCTGTTTTCTTTATCGTCCGAGTCGCCCTCATTATCGGAGTGTTTTCCCGATTTAGGCGGTCTTGTTATCTTTTGATTTTTTTCGGGAAGCAGTCTTGAACGCAAAAGCTTTTTAAGACTGTCTCTTGTATATCCTCTTGTAAGCTCTCCGTTTTCCGCAACGGAGATAGTTCCCGTTTCCTCCGAAACAACAATTATAATAGCATCGGAATTTTCGCTCATACCGATAGCCGCACGGTGTCTTGAACCGAGAGCCTTGTTAATGGTCTCCTCCTTCTGCGGCTTCGGAAGAAAACAAGCCGCCGCAAGGATTATTCCGTCCCTCATAATTACTGCGCCGTCATGCAGAGGAGTTTTGGGATAAAAAATATTTCCGAAAACCTCCTTGGACGGAAGAGCGTTAAGCACAGTACCTGTGTCTATCTGCTCACCCAGCTTTGATTCCTGCTCTATAACAATAAGCGCACCCGTTGTCGTTGAAGCAAGATCTTCACAGGCGTCACATATAGCTTCTATAGCTGTATTCCACTTCTGCGCCATAATATCGGCAGTATCCGCCGTAAGCGAAGAAAACACAGGGAGCTTTGATACCCTTGAATGACCCATTTTTTCAAGTGAACGCCGAAGCTCAGGCTGAAACAGAACCACCACTGCAACAAGTCCAACGCTGAAAACATTTTTCAGGATATACGCCATGGCATTCATTCCCACAGCTTCCATTATAACATAAGCAATAAAAATAAATATAATACCTCTGATAAGTCCCCCTGCACGGGTCTCCTTTACAAGGGTTACGCCTTTATAGATAAGCACAGTCAGTACCGCAATATCAAGCACGTCCCAGAACTCAATCGGGAGCGTACTGTTAATAAGCGAGCCTAACTCATACAAAAAATCCATTATCAGACCGTCCTTTCGGAATAATGTAACAATACAATATTATTTTACCATTTTTTAAGACGTTTTTCAAGACCTTTACATAAAAAAATACGCTGTATAAAAAATACAGCGTAAATATACACGATTTATCTAAGTATGCTCTCAAATAATTCTTCAAGCTCCTCATTTTTATTGTCGGGGAACTCCAATGCCGAGTTAGCGTAAAATCCAAAGGCTTCTTCGTGAAACGAATGGTAATTAAATCCGATATCGTATTTGCGGCATATATCAATAACGTCAGCTACCCATTTGACGCCGTTTCTGTCCTCTTTGAAGCCGTCCGCAATTACCCCGAATTCGCCAAGATACACAGGTACATTATGCTTTTGAGAAAAATCTGCGTAAAGCTTTATTTTGCTTTCAATATAATCCTTATTTGCCGTATAAATGCTGCTCGCTTTTGAAAAATCAATTGATATTCTTGGACTGCATGATGTATTTTCTTTTTTGATATATCCAGAAATATAATATTTGTACCCTTTTTTCAATTCAAATCTGCCTGCGGAAGCAGTAAAAAGCGAACATGAATCCAAAATTTTCAGACAACCGCTTTTATTTCTGCCCTCTTCGCTGAAGACCGATTTTCCCGTACCGTCAGAGCTCCATTCGGAAAACATATCTATAGAACCGTCATTGAAATCATATTGATATCTTGTTTTCCTTTTCCCGTCAGGTGAGACCTCTGTTACTGCAATATCGTCATAATAAACCGCACCGTCCTCCTGCTTGCTGTTTACAGCAAGAGTAATACAGGCTACATTGTATTTATCGGTAAGCATTGCCGCTTCACTTTCAAAATACTCCCAGTCGCCGTCAGAATTTACCTTTCTCATTTCCGTACAGCCTATCCAACCGTTTTCATATTCTGCCGAAATAATTTCATCTGATGGATAAGTCATTGTTATTCCCCGTGTACCTGCCCAATTGGCATTCTGATGCGTAAAATGAAATGGCTCATAGTTGTGAAATTCATAAACGATATTTTTATCATCTATTATAGGAAAAGTATTTTCAGGTACAAACCAATCCCAATCAGGCGACCTGTCACCGTCAATATCCTTTGCATTGCAGAGACATTCGACAAATATAGCCTGATACGGTGAAACCTTACGTACAGCTTTTACCAACTCGGCAGTATACGCTTCATACTCCTCAAAGGTCTCCTCCATAGTTGCTTTAAGATGAACATACGGTTCATTAATAAGTCCGTAACCCCATATTGTAGGCTCGTCCGCATATCTTTCTGCAATTTCCGACCATAAAGCTGTAAGACGTTTTTGGTTGGATTTATCCGTCCAGAGAGCCATTCCCGTACCCGATGACTGGTAGCCGCCCTGTGGACAGTGCATATTGATAATTATTCCTATGCTGTATTTTTTTGCCCAGCGTATATTCTTATCAAGCCAGTCAAAGCCTGATTTTTTGTATGTATACGGTTTTTTATCGTCCTCAAAAAGCTGATAATTAATATAAAAACGGACACAGTTAAAGCCCATTTCCGAAAGCTCCTTGTAAGATTTTTCAGTATGGTGCTTATAATTCGGCTCTGGCGTATTCATGTACACGTTATTGCCCATAGCCATGCCGCGAAGCTCAAGCCTTTCACCGTCCGTTCCAATAATGTACTGACCAACTGCATGGACAAAATCCTCCTGCGTTAATTTTTTTGCAGCAGATGCCTGCGGGATAACGGTAAATAAAATCAACGCCGAAATAATTATTCTAATAAATTTACCAAAAAA
>CAMWVF010000285.1 GCA_947177545.1 uncultured Clostridia bacterium
GTAAACAGGTGATAAGATGTCAAATTTAATTATCAGAAACGAAATGAAAACAGACTATAAAATCGTTGAAAAAATCACAAGGGACGCTTTCTGGGACGTGAATTTTCCGGGCTGCAATGAGCATTATCTTGTGCATATCCTGCGCAGTCATAAGGACTTTATTCCCGAGCTTGATTTGGTTGCGGAATTGGACGGTAGTGTCATAGGAAATATTATGTACACAAAGTCTGCCCTTGTTGATGAAAACGGCGGAGAGAAAGAAATTCTGACCTTTGGTCCCGTGTGTATAGTACCCGAGTTTCAGCGCATGGGCTACGGAAAAAAGCTGATAGAATTTTCCTTTGAGCGTGCGAAAAAAATGGGCTATGAGGCAGTTGTTATTTTCGGGCATCCGAGCAATTATATCTCTATGGGTTTCAAAAGCTGCAAAAAGTATAACGTTTCCGCGGGCGATGATGTGTACCCCTGCGCAATGCTTGTGAAAGAACTGAAGCAGGACGCTTTGTCAGGCGGCAAATGGGTGTACCGTGAAAGTTCCGCATACAATTTTGACGAAAAGGACTTTGAGGAATTCGACAAGCAGTTTGAGAAGCGGGAAAAAGGGTATCGACAAAGTCAGGAGGAATTCTATATTTATAGTCATTCGGTCATAAAATAGATAAGGCATAAGGAGAATTTATGGATATTTTAGAAGTTATAAAAAACAGAACAAGCTATCGGGGGAAATATCAAAACACGCCTGTTCCGAAAGATGACCTGATAAAAATTCTCGAAGCAGGGGCGGCTGCTCCGTCGGGTTGCAATAAACAGACAACATCGTTTTTGGCAGTTGACAATGTAAAGCTTTTAAAAGAATTGAAGTCTCTTATCGTACCGTCCATAGCAGAAACTGCGCCTTGCTTTATCTTGGTTCTTACGCAGAAAATTTATGCATACAGAGATAAATGCTTCAATGTGCAGGACTACAGTGCGGCTATCGAAAATATGCTGCTGGCGATTAAGGCTCTGGGATATGAAAGCTGTTGGTACGAGGGACATATTACCGACGATGACGATATTGCAGGAAAGCTTGCCGAGTATATGGGTATACCCAAGGAATACAAAATAGTTTGCATATTGCCTGTTGGAAAGGCTGACGAAGAAATAACTCGGGTATCTAAAAAGCAGCTTGAAAGCAGGGTATGGTTTAACAGTTTCGGTGCGGATAAAAAATAAAGCTTACAATGCACAAAATATTCAAGGAGGCAAAATTATGAACATTTTCAGTAAAATTGCGGCAGGATTAAAAAAGACAAAGGATTCCATGATGGGCAAGCTTGAGGCACTGATGAACTCCTTTACAAAGATCGATGAGGACTTTTTCGAGGAACTGGAGGAGCTTCTTATAACCTGTGACATAGGAGTTGAAACCTCTCTTGAAATATGCGGAGAGCTGCGTAAGAAGGTCAAGGAAAAGGGTCTGACTGAAACAGTGCAGCTTATGGACGAGCTGAAAGAAATTATCACCGAAATGTTGGGCGAGGATAAGTATCTGGACACATCCTCAAAGCCCGCAGTAATACTTGTTATCGGCGTTAACGGCGCGGGCAAGACCACTACTATCGGCAAGCTTGCGGCGCGTTATAAAAACGAGGGCAAAAAGGTAATAGTTGCGGCGGCGGACACTTTCCGAGCGGCGGCTATTGAACAGCTTGAGGTCTGGACTCAGCGCGCAGGAGTTGACATTGTCAAGCATGAGGAAGGCTCCGACCCTGCAGCAGTAGTTTTTGACGCAGTTACCGCCGCAAAAGCGAGAGAGGCAGATGTGCTTATTTGCGACACGGCGGGTCGTCTGCACAACAAGAAAAATCTTATGGACGAGCTGAAAAAGATCAGCCGTATCGTTCATCAGCAAGCCGAGGATTGTTCGTTGGAGACACTTCTTGTCCTCGATGCGACCACGGGACAGAACGCCGTAAATCAGGCAAAGCTTTTCGGCGAGACTGCGGATATTACGGGTATAGTCCTCACAAAGCTTGACGGCGCAGCAAAGGGCGGAATTATTATGTCGATTAACCGCGAACTGGGAATCCCCGTAAAGCTTGTGGGCGTGGGCGAAAAACTTGACGATTTGCAGGACTTCCACGCTAAAGATTTTGTGGACGCTTTGTTCGAGACAGAAACGGATTTCGATTACAATTATGAGCGTCTGGACGATATAGATACCGAGGAAGAAGCTGAAAATATTTCCGAAGAAGAGTTATCCGAAATAATTTCAGAAGAAGCGGAAGCTGAGGGAATTCCCGAAGAAATTATGGAAGAAGCTGTTGAAACGGAAGAAAATATTGCAGAGGGAACCGAGGAAGAAATTTCAGAACCTGAAACTGAAGCAGAAGAAAATCCCGAGCCGGAGAAAAAGAGCCTAAAGGACGGAAAATTTGGATTTTTGTTTAAGGAAATTACTTTCGGCAAAAAGAAAAAGGACGCCGAAAATTCAGACACAACCGACAGCGAATAAGGAGATTTTATATGAAAATTGTACTTGCAACAAACAATAAAAACAAGCTCCGAGAGGTGCGTGAAATTCTCGAGCCTGCGGGAATTGAAGTCCTTTCCCAGTCCGAGGCGGGAGCGGATATAGAAGTGGAGGAAAACGGCAAGACATTTGCGGAAAACGCCTATCTTAAAGCGAAAGCTGTCTTTGATATGACAGGACTTCCTGTTATCGCCGACGACAGCGGTCTGGAGGTTGACGCTTTGAACGGCGCTCCCGGAGTATTGTCAAAACGTTTCGCTCCCGAAGGACAGCGGAGAAAACGTATTCTTGCGGAACTGGAGAATGTCTCCGATGAAAAGCGGGGAGCGGCTTTCGTGTCCTGTATCTGCTATATCGACCCTAACGGAGAAGCCCGCTATTTCACGGGAAAAGTTTTCGGAACTATCGGCTATGAAAACCGCGGCACAAACGGCTTCGGATACGACCCCATCTTTATGTACGGCGATAAATCTTTTGCAGAAATGTCCGCAGAGGAAAAAAACGAAGTCAGCCACCGCGCCAACGCTTTGAAACAGCTAAAGGAATTTTTCAGCAATTAAATATAAAAATAAATAGAGG
>CAMWVF010000286.1 GCA_947177545.1 uncultured Clostridia bacterium
GGACAAACTGGAGCAGTTTCTGCATCCGATTACGCACGTTAAGAGAGGACGGTGAGGTTATGAAGAGTTTGGTTTTGGTAATGTGTCTTTTTCGCAGCGGCATTTGCGGTTACGACTGCTTGCCCACGGAGGAAAACGTCCACAAATAAGGACGTTCTGTGAGCTTTACGAGGACAATAATGTACCGTTTAATTTCCTTTTTCAGACTTGAAACGGTGGCTGTTTCCCTCTGATATGTTTTCCCGTACTGAGCGATTGGTACGGGAAAAATTTAGAGGAAGTCAACGATATCGCAAAATAATCTAACGATTTCGTGAAACAACTTGACAAAATGGAAAATATATGCTATAATAGATATATTAGATACTATATGTAGGAGGCGGGTTGTCTTGGTTACATACAATAAGCTGTGGAAACTTCTTATTGACAAGGATATGAACAAAACTGATTTAAAAGAAGCGTCTGGTGTCAGCTTTAACGTTATGGCGCGTATGGGCAAGAATGAACCTATCTCTTTTGAGAGCATTGAAAAGATCTGCGCCGCGCTGAACTGCAACATTGGCGATATTATTGATGTTACCTTTACCGCTCCCATTATTAAAAAACAGTTTAGTTCAATTGAACTTTTCGCGGGTGCGGGCGGACTTGCCTTGGGAATTGAAAGAGCCGGGTTTAGTTCGCTCGGACTTATTGAGATAGACAAGGACGCGTCTGATACGCTGAAACTCAACCGCCCAAAGTGGCACGTTATCAATGATGATATTGCAAATATTTCATCACAGAATCTTATCACTTATTTTGGAGTACGGAAAGGTGAGCTTGATTTGCTTTCAGGCGGTGAGCCCTTTCAAAGCTTTTCGTATGCCGGAAAACGTCTTGGATTAGAGGACGCGCGTGGAACGCTTTTTTACCACTATGCCAAATTCTTGGAGCAGCTTCAGCCAAAAATGTTTCTCTTTGAAAATGTTCGGGGCTTGCTAACGCACGACAAAGGGCATACATACCAAACTATTTTGGATATCTTTGAAAGCGCGGGCTATACAATCCGAAAGACAGTACTTAATGCTTGGGATTATGGTGTTGCTCAAAAACGGGAGCGTCTAATCACCATTGGAATTCGGAAGGACTTAGCGAAAAAAGTTCATTTTGAATTTCCTACTCCGCATAAGTACAAGCCTGTTTTACGGGATATTCTGCTTGATTGCCCCAAAAGCGAGGGAACGCCTTATTCGGAGTACAAAAGAAAAGTGTTCGAGCTTGTTCCTCCGGGAGGATATTGGCGCGATATTCCCGAAGATATTGCAAAGGAATATATGAAAAGCTGCTGGTATATGGAGGGCGGCAGAACGGGTATCTTGCGACGTTTAAGTCTAGACGAGCCGTCGCTCACCGTGCTTACCTCTCCTAGCCAGAAACAAACCGACAGATGTCATCCTTTGGAGGCTCGTCCGTTTACGATCAGAGAAAATGCTCGCTGTCAAAGCTTTCCCGACGATTGGAAATTCTGCGGCAGCATAGGCTCTCAATATAAGCAAGTAGGAAACGCTGTTCCTGTGAATTTAGCGTATGAGATCGCGCTTAAAATCAAAGTCGCTTTGGAGGAATTATAATGTGGAATTTGAGCTTTATTTCTGAAGATGATTTTACAAAGCACGTTAAGGCTACGATTGAAAAGTACGGTGAAAAGCTCGAATCGTTTGATTTGAAGCGGTTTAACAAGAACCTTATTGATCCCGTGAAGCTGATTTTCGACAAAACGGTTTACGGCTCAAGCTGGGAACAGATCGTCAACAGCGAGATATTCCGTCAGCGCGACAAATCTAACAACAATGATATTGGGTACTTTCATCAGCGGATTTTCAATTATATCGACAAGTGTCACGTTCCCGATAACGGTGACGAGGGCGGTTGGGATGTTATATTTGAAGATCAGAATGGCATAGCATTGCCCGATGGTAGTGTAGTACATACGGTCTATGTTGAAATGAAAAACAAGCACAACACCATGAATTCCGCGTCTGCGGGAAAGACTTTCATTAAAATGCAGAACCAAATTTTGAACGATGACGACTGTGCGTGTTTTCTGGTGGAAGCGATTGCAAAGCGTTCTCAAAATATCAAGTGGGAAACTACCGTTGACGGCAAAAAGGTCGGGCATAAGCTGATACGGCGAGTGAGCATAGACCAATTCTATGCGTTGGTTACCGGGCAAGAGGACGCGTTTTATCAGATGTGTATGGCTCTGCCCGAGGTCATTCAGAAATCGGTGGACGAGCTTTCGGGAACAATTGTGCCGCACGATACTGTCATTGAGGAACTGCGGGAGATTGCGGATAAGCAGAACATAGGCTCGCGCGATTTGGCTACGGCTATGGCGGTTTATATGTTGGGGTTTGGGAGCTATAAAGGGTTTGCCAATATAACAAAAGGAGTACAATGAGCAAGAAAAAAATAAACAAAATAATATATTTTGACAAAGAAACAATTCAGAATATATTGCAGGAGCAATACAAAGGCACTAAAATCCAAACTACGGATTTAACGACTTCTGCAAAAACTGATAATGAAGTAAATGCAACAGCGGAAATTAATCTTAATGTTCCATTTTTTCAAAGATTGGGTTTTCTCTTTAGTGGCAAGTTGTCAGCGTCCTATATACTTCAAAAGAACCACACTATGACTATAACATCTACTGAAATATCTGAATTTGAAAAAATCAAACCGTTACTTGAAAAAATGGATAAAATACAGCTTGAAGATATTGAAAATTCATCTACCTTTTTTCGGGTTGCTGGTGGTTATCTTAGGATGGTCAAAGGCGGGGTGGATGGTTTGGACACGGAAAATTTTAATAGTGTTATGGACAATTATGACGGTTATGATACATATAAAGCTGGAGATAAAAAATATGTAAGATTCAACAACACGGCTTTTGTAAGTAATTATAAGCGAAATGATCTTTTGATTACATCTATGACACTATACTGCATTCCTGTTGGCAAATTTGTAAAAGAACGCTTTGACTTTATGAAGGAGCTTGCCAAAATGGAAGCTCTCAATTCACCAACCACTCAAGGTCGGACATTAGC
>CAMWVF010000287.1 GCA_947177545.1 uncultured Clostridia bacterium
AACAGCGCAAAACAGACAAGAAAACCACGTCCTTAAACGAAAAGGAAAAGCTCCAGACAATTGCCGAGTACACCGGTTCTCTGCTTGCGGAGACATATAATCTGCACAAGGTTCTTACCGACAATATGGAATAAACAAGGGAGGCTTATTTAACATGATGAACATTGGAGAAGCGGCGGAATACAACCCGCTGCTTGATATAGAAACAAGCTTTACCGCATATCTGAACGCTCGGACGCGTTCTTACAAAGACCACATTGTGGGCGGTATGATGGACTACGCTTTCGACTCGGATTTTTCGGTAAAGCAAAAGATAACCACTTTCCCCTCATGGTCTAAGGTTTATAAAAATCTTACGGGACATGATATTCCCTCTAAGATAAAGCGTCTTTTCCAGTCCACAGACGTTGCGGGTTCACTTCAGCACCCGGAGATATACAACGCTGTTCAGCAGTGTGCGGAAAAATTACAGATAAGCGTACCCACGGTATATGTGCGAAACGCTCCCAAAAAGTATGAGATATACTCGATTGCTGCGGAAGGAATTGAACCGTGTATTGTTGCAACAACAGGGCTTATTGACATTTGCGGCAAGGACGAGCTTCGTTTCCTTGTGGGCTGCGAGTGCGGTCACATTCAGAATAATCACTGTATTTTCAGCATGGCTGCTCCCTATTTCGGGATAACCAATCAGGAAGACACGGAGGAGAGCGACAGTCAGGAAAATTACAAGGCTCTGACACAGATTGCGGGCACGATGTCCGAATGGATAAAGCTTGCGGACGTTACGGGCGACAGGGCTGGAATTATTTGTCTGAACAATCCTAACGATTACCCCATAATCATGAAAAGCATACACAGCAAGGGCGTGCTTGGTATGTACAAGAAAGATAATCTTGACCTTGACGAGCTTTTGAAGCTGTACGAGGTGCTGCACAGGACACCTGCGCGGAGCATTACCCTGCCTGCAAACTGCTCGTTCATTGAGAGAAGAATTCTTGCGGGACTTGAATTTTTAAGCTGCGAGGTACTTTATAACTGGCGCGCCGACCTTAACAAAGTCGATATGCACACGGTAAACAAACAGGCGTTGGAAGTAAGATGCGAAATTATTCTTGACGCTGCGAAGGGAGGCGCTTGATATGTCCGACAATAATTTTGGATATTCTGCGGCGGAACAGGATATTGAAAACGTCCAGAGCAAGCTGAAAGGGCTTTTGGACAACAAACCGCTTTGTACTATTCTCGGAGATGAATTTACGGGACGTTTGAGAGAGTGGGACGCTGCTATTACAAAGCGCCGCACGGAAGCATTTTCGTTGGTAGTTCTTGGAGACTTCAAGCGTGGCAAGAGTACTATTATTAACGCTATACTTGGCAAATCTATTGCCCCTGTAAATGTTGCTCCCGAGACATTCACAATAAATTCCATAAGCTACAGCGATACCCCAAAGGCAGAGGCTGTACTGAAAAACGGTCAGAGAATAAACCTTTTGGCGGACGACCTTGTCCGCGAAAAGCTGGAGAAGCTTATGAGGGCTTTCCCCGATACGCTGGATTACATCGACATCAAGGACAATGCGGAGATACTTAAGGAGATACGCATTGTGGACACCCCGGGTCTCAGCGATCTGGATTGTCTTGACAAGCAGGTGCAGGATTATCTTGTAAACGCCGACGCTGTTATTTACGTTGCAAGTGCGCTTTCTCCCTTTTCGGAGTCGGAGCAGTTTTTCCTTGCAAGTCACATTCGTCCCCTTAGTTTTAACAAGCTTTACGTCCTTGTAAACATGATTGACGCTATGAACACCAAAGAGGACATTGAAAAGATAATAAACCGCGTAAGCGAACGCTGCGAGGCTATCATGCCAAACGCCTTTGTTTACGGTGTAAGCGGCATTGACGAGTACCGCAGAAAGATTGGGTTGAACCGTCCCGATATAAAGGGCTTTCAGGAATTTTACGAGACGGAATTTCTGAAATTTGAGATGTCCCTGAAGCGTGAGATAATCCTCCAAAAGGACATTATCAGAACCCAGCGCGTACTCACCATGCTCAACCTTATGATAAAGGACACCGCTGCCCGCATACGCATGATATACGACATGATGGCTATGGATCGCCAAAAGCTTGACGATATTTCCCAAAGCATTGAGCGCGAATGCTCAACACTTGCAAGCGCGCTGGAGAGCAAAAAGCCGAAAATCCTGCTCAGCATTACAGAGATGCAGCAGGAGGCGGAGCAGTGGATGTACGGCTTCTTCTCGAAGCTCCGTGAGGACATTCTTGAAAGCAGGAACACGGCTTCCCCCGAGGATATTGACAAGCACTTCTACTCCTATCTTGTTGACAAGGTGGGCGAGGCGTACAGGAGATGTCTTGATATTCACTGGGGCAGGCTCAATTCCATAATCGCACAGCTTGGCGCGGAGCTTGCCAAAAAGCTTGGTATTGACTCTCTTGCAGGAGAGACGGCGGTTTCCGCAGACGGCAAGGCGGAAAATCTGAATATGCTTGTTACCCAGTCCGTTATGGACGCGGCTTCTGGCGGAAACAGCGACAGCTTCCCCGACGGGGCTATGTCCTCGTTCAGAAATATTCTCCGCAAAAAGCGCCAGACCGATATAATTGACACGGCTCTCGAAAATTATGACGATATCAGAAACAACACACTCAAGGACTTAAAGGCGGCTTACAAGTCTATGGAGGAGACTGCTCTGAACCAGCTTGACTCACTTTATCAGACACAGGTAAACGTCAGCCGCGACAGTCTCAACCATGCTATGGAGATGTCCTCGGACATCAGCGGGGCGGCTATGAAAAAGTATCTGGAAGATGCGGCTGCGGTTCTTACCGAAGCTGCTCGGACGCTTTTGAAGTACGCTTAAAAATTTTCCGCAAAAAATATTGCTATATGTATTGACATATTATACGATATATAGTATAATATAAATATAAATATAAACAAAAATAAAGAGAAATAACAATAACAAACTGGGAATGGTGACTCGTGTCCATAATCCAAGAATTTAGGAAGTGGAGACAGGTGGATCTCTGTGAATTCAAGACCAGCTATGGCTAAAAAGT
>CAMWVF010000288.1 GCA_947177545.1 uncultured Clostridia bacterium
ATTACGAACACCCCGTTTCCGCATTTCGTCATGACTTTTCCTCCGTACTTTTTGGCGGTATTTTCAATGCTCATAAGTCCCGTACCCTTTTGAAAAGTCCCGCCGTCAAAGCTGTTCTCAGCTTCAATAAAAAGAATATTTCCCTGCAAATTTCCACGGAGCTTTATAAATTTCGCGACGGTATTTTGGGTATCCCGACAAGCGTTTACCGCATTATCCAAAATGTTTGAAAGCACGCCGCAAAGCTCTGCGGTACACATTATATTTTCATTCAGCCGCAAATTAAATTCCGTTTTTATCCCAAGCCTTTCGCAGTCGCAGAAAGCGTTTTCAAGCACTGCATCCGCCGCTGCACAGCCCGTATTAAAGGGTTGTGAAAGCGCCTCCGCCATACCGCCGATTTCGGATAAATATTTTTCGGCGCACTCCTTTTCGCCTTTTTTTAAAAGTCCCGAAATGACGGTTAAATGCTTTTTGGCGTCATGCCTGAAAGCCGCTGTTTTTTGCAAGCGTTCTCCCGCCTGCTCCGCTTGTTTGAGAGCAATTTCCGCGCCGAATGAAACTTCAGAAAGTTTTTTTCTTGTCCGTACCGCCGCCAAAACTGCGGCTGCCCCGAGGACGTGTACCCCAAGCATTGGAAAGCCTGTACGAAAAATTTCGTGGATCTTTTCGCTGTCCGCAGCGTTTCCGAAAACAGCGGAATTAACGTAAAGTCCCGCAGCAAAAAGGTACAACGCCAAGGCTGTAAGCCCCCCGTTATCCGCGCTGTTTTTATCTGCGGAAAATACGGTCTGACCCAGAATTATTTTGTAAAAAAGACAAGCGGTACCGAGGGAAAAAATGTTGAATAATATCATTGTCAGTGAGGCGGCAGCCGTGTTCTGACCGATGATAAGCGGAGCAATAAGGCAGGTCAGAGAATTGAAAATTCCAAAGCTGAGCTGCATTACCGAAAAGGTCAGCAAAAGTGCGGAAAAGATTTTTTTGCAAATTTTTGCAGAAAATTTTCCGCCCTGAAAAAGCTGTGCGCCGAAAATATTTTTTAAAATCTTCCCGAAAAAATAAACGTCGGCAGCCGCCTCTGCCACTGCGGAGACGGTGAAAAAATTTTCAGTAAATCTTTCCATTACAGTTTCCATTCCCTCATAAATTTTTCAAAGGCTTCCTCAAAGGCGGCGCGGCGGAGCCTCGACACGGGGACTTCCGTGCCGTCCCCCATAACTGCGCAGCTGCCGCAGAATTTTTTCAGGTGCGCAAAATTTATCAGAAAGCTTCTGTGGCATTTGAAAAAACGGCTGTCAAGACGGCTTTCAAGCTCCTCCATTTTGCCGTAAAAATCAACTGTCCCGCCGCTTGAAAGGTGTATGTAAAGCTTGCGGTCGATGACCTCGCAGCAGACTATTTCCTCCGATTTTACAAGGCTTGTTTCGCCGTTTTTTCGGACTTGAACTGTGTTTTCCGCAAGACTTTTTTTAAGACGGTTCATTGTTTTTTCAAACCGTCCGCTGTCAAGAGGCTTCACAAGATAATCGTATGCGGAAACCTCAAACGCGTCAAAGACCAGCTCTTCAAGGACGGTGACAAAAATCAGAAATCCGCCGTAATTTCTCCGCCGAAGCTCGCGGGCGGTGTCCATTCCGTCGGGAGCTTTCATTTTTATATCGAGGAAAATCACGTCGTAGTCGGGACGTTCCCCGACATTTTCAAGCAGGGAAATCCCGCTTGAAAATTTTACTATATCCGCTCCCATATTATTTGCGGCAAAAAATCCCGAAAGCTTTTCCGCAAGCTCCTCCGCCATTTCAGCTTCATCGTCGCATACTGCTGTTTTTATTTTCATAAAGGCAAGCTCCCTTTCCGAATACATCTGCATATATTATACACTATCGGCGTTTGACTGTCAATCGTCAGAATTTGCGTACATATTGTCAGCATCTCTTTGCACGCAATATTATTTTTTTAAAATTTTAAAATACAGCCGCACACGCCTTTGACATTTACGGAAAAAACATATATAATTAAGATGTGTTTGACGCTATCCGAAATGTTAATGAAAATACAAAAGGAGAATTAAAATGGATATCATTCTTCCAGACCCGAAAACGGGAAAACGCTACAACGCGCAAAGCAGCTATCTGAAAAACCGCTTCGGCAAAAAGACCGTGAAGATAAGCCTTAACGGTAATTTCACCTGCCCCAACATTGACGGTACAAAGGGTACAGGCGGCTGCACATACTGCTCGGCTGCGGGCAGCGGAGACTTTGCGGGGAAACCATTTCAGGCAATTGCTGAGCAGTTTGAATACGGAAAAAATCTTATACTCGAAAAGTGGGGGGACGACCTTTGCTTCATACCTTATTTTCAGGCAAACACCAATACCTATGCGCCGCTGCCGAGGCTAAAGAGTCTGTTTGAAGAGGCTCTTGCACAGGAAAACGTTGTGGGACTTGCCGTATCCACCCGTGCCGACTGTATTTCGGAGGAAGCTGCCGACTATTTTATGGAGCTTTCCGAGCGCACTTATCTTACCGTGGAGCTTGGCTTGCAGACTGTACACAACAAAACCGCCGGGATAATAAACCGCTGTCACAGCTATGAGGATTTTCTCCAAGGCTTTAATATGCTGAAAGCGCGAGGTATAAATGTCTGCGTACACATCATCAACGGGCTGCCCTTTGAGAGCAGAGAGATGATGCTGGAGACTGCCCGCAAGGTCGGCGGTCTCGGATTGCACGGCATAAAGATACATTTGCTGCACATTTTAAGCGGCACGAAAATTGCGGAGCAGTACCGAAAAGGCGAATTTACCGCAATGACCCGCGAGGACTATATTGATACCGTCTGCGACCAGATAGAGCTGCTGCCGCGGGAGGTTATCATAGAGCGGCTCACGGGGGACGGCGCAGGAGATATTCTTATTGCGCCGCTATGGAGCAGGGACAAGCGCGCCGTCCTCAACGGCATTGACAAGGAGCTGCGCCGCAGGAACAGCACACAGGGGTGCAGAATATAAAAAATATGAAAATGAGGACAGCTTCGGTGTACCGTTTCTGTCCTCATTTTCACAGTCTGTTTTATTTATT
>CAMWVF010000289.1 GCA_947177545.1 uncultured Clostridia bacterium
GTTCACAAGCTCCTCTGAGGGCTTGACGTTCTCAAAGGCTTTTTTAAAAATATCCTTATTCATTCTCCAATACCTCCAGTTCTCTTTTCAATTTTTCTCTTGCCCTTTTGAGCCGTGTCCGTACTGTGGCTTCGTTCATCTTCAACGCCCGCGCTATCTCTTTGCAGGACATTTCCTCATAATAGTACATCTCCACAAGAGGACGATATTTTTCCGGCAAGGCTCTTACTGCTGCTATCACCGCCTCGGCTGTTTCGTTTTCCTCGGGATTTTCAGTTTCCGCAATATTTTCCGAAAGTTCCGTCTTTTTGCGGAACCACGCGGAACGGTACAGCAGCTTGCAGAAATTCAGCGTTACACGTATCAGCCACGATTTTAAATGCTCCTCGTCTGAAAAATCACCGTTAAAATTATACAGCTTTAAAAAGACGTCCTGAAACACGTCCTCGGCGTCCTGTCGGCACGTACACCGGGCAAAAGCAATGCGGTATACCATGTCCTTATACCGCAGGACGGTCTCTTCATAATTCGGCTTCATTTGGCACCTCCTTTTTTACGCTTGCAAACGTTCTGCTTATAAAATACATCAGGCGGACGAAATGTTTCAATTCACACAAAATTTTTTATGATAGGATTTGTCAGTATTATGATACAATTTGTCATTGAAAAAAAATTACCCAAAAGTAAAATATAATCATATATATGTACACGAAAGGAAGATTTTATGAAAATACAAAATCAAACCTCGGTAAAAGCCTACAAATCGGGCGGATTTATAGGCAGATACCAGAAGTTGGTAAGAGATACCGTTATCCCCTATCAATACAGCGTTTTGCGAGACGAGGCTCCCGATACCGAAAAAAGCCATGTTGTAAAAAATTTTATCAATGCGGGAAAGGCTGTCCGCGGCGAAGACGTTGACGACGGCTTTTACGGCATGGTCTTTCAGGACAGCGACGCTGCGAAGTGGATAGAAGCAGCGGCATACTCCCTGATAAATTTTCCCGACCAAAAGCTGGAAGAAACCGTAGACGGACTGGTAGATATTATTTCCGAAGCACAGGATACCGACGGCTATCTGAACACATACTATACTATTAAGGATAAGGACAAGCGGTGGACTAATCTTTTGGAGGGGCATGAGCTTTACTGCTCGGGACACATGATGGAGGCTGCCTGCGCGTACTTCGAGGCGACAGGCAAGGACAAGCTTTTAAAGGTCATGCTTAAAAATGCAGAGCATATTTACAAGCATTTTATTGAGGAGAAAAACGGCGGCTGCGGCGGACACCCGGAGGTGGAGCTTGCTCTTATGAAAATGTACCGCGCCACCGGCGACAAGCGCTGCCTTGAGCTTGCGGAGCATTTTGTAGACACCCGCGGCTGCGACGTCCATTTTTACGAAAAGGAAGCCGAGAAGCGTGACTGGACTGTGTGGAACTCCAATCCCTCCGACTACGATTATATGCAGGCGGGAAAACCCGTCCGTCAGCAAAGCGACGCAACTGGTCACGCGGTAAGGGCGGTTTATCTCTACACGGCAATGGCGGATATTGCTTCACAAAACGGCGACAAGGAGCTTTTCGCCGCTTGCAGACGGCTTTGGGAGAGTATTACCAAAAGACGTATGTACATCACGGGCGGTATCGGCTCAACGGTTATCGGAGAGGCATTCAGCGTGGACTACGATCTGCCGAGCGACACGGCTTATGCCGAGACCTGCGCTTCAATAGGACTTATGTTTTTTGCCTCCCGTATGCTTGAAAACGACCTTGACGGCGAGTATGCGGACGTTATGGAGCAGGCGTTTTACAACACGGTACTTGCGGGTATGCAGCTTGACGGCAAACGATTTTTCTATGTAAATCCTTTGGAAGTAATTCCCGGAATTTCGGGAGTATCCCCCACCCACAGGCATGACCTGCCGGTACGTCCCAAATGGTACGCCTGCGCCTGCTGTCCCCCAAATGCGGCGCGGCTTATAGCGTCCTTTGGAAGCTATGCCTATGGCGAAAACGATGACACTCTGTTCTGCCATATGTTTGCGGACGGTACTGTGGAGGCGAAAAACGGCATGAAGCTTACCTGCGAGACCCAGTACCCTTACGGCTTTGATGTGTCCTACAAAATAGAAAAGGGCGGCAAACTTGCGGTAAGAATACCCAAATGGAGCGGAAAATTCGGGATAACAGCAAACGGCTGCGGCATTGAGGTTCAGCCGAAAAAAGGATATATTTTCCTTGATGTTTCAGACGGCGACGCGATAAAAATAACTCTTGACGGAACGCCTAAATTTGCATACGGCTCTGTAAAAGTGCCTGCGTTAACAGGCAAGGTTGCAGTAATGCGAGGTCCTCTTGTGTACTGCTTTGAGGGAGCTGACAACGGCGACGTACTCTCCCTCTCTTTAAGGCGGGGCGGGGATATTACTGTGGGAGAACATACGGAAACGCCTTTCGGAGAGATTTCTCACAGTACGGTAAAAATAACGGCAGATGCTGTACGCAGAGACGATATTGATACACTTTATACCGACAGTATACCAAATGAGACCTCCTGCAAGGCGGTTGGCATACCCTACTACACATGGGGCAACCGCGGAGAAAATCAAATGCGTATATGGCTTCCGGAAAGTCTTGTATAATTGCTTACCGAAAATTTGTGAAAAAAAACTAAAAATTGCTATTGATTTTTTGATTTGGTTGTGTTATAATACTTATAGATTAGATTTCTGCCTTGTTCGATGAAGTGTGATTTTATAATCCAACACATTATATAAGGGATTCGGTCTCCGGCAGCGGATTGCAGACCTCCCGCCGCATTAGATGTGCGGAACAACGGATGCAGGGAGCGTGAACCTGTCGGGCTGTTGCCCACCTGCCGAGTGCGGGTTTTATGCTTCACATGGCGGCAAGGCGGTTATCTTTTTTATTAAGATTCAATAATTTCAGAAGCAAAGATTTTGCTTCTTGATTATTCTTGAAAATATTTTTACTAAACTTCCGCTTTGGAAGTTTTTTTGTTGTTCGGATATTTTTTCGTCTGCCGCTAATAATATTATTATGAATAATTT
>CAMWVF010000290.1 GCA_947177545.1 uncultured Clostridia bacterium
CCAGAGATCTACAAGAGTAAGATCGTCGTCAGCGTCAGATTTGTATAAGAGAAAGATATGGTATAATACAATGATGTACGATAAAGAGGTGGAAAAAAATGAACCTTGACGGCGTTAATATGATAACCTGCGGTAATGGCAACTGTTATGTTATCCGCGGCAAAAGCGGGGATATGCTTATCGACACAGGCACTGAGGATTACCGCGACGAGATAGAGACGTGGCTCAGATATTACAATGTAAAGCTTATTTTCCTTACACACGGTCATAACGATCATATCGGCAATGCGGCGTACTTTTCAAAGCTTTTAGGGGCGGATATTGTTATGAGTCCTCTTGATATTGCACTTTCAAGGCACAATCTTATGCACAAGGCGTACCCCATTGGCGTACGCGGTAAGCTGCTTCATGCGGCTTCTCAAAAGCTTATGGGCTGTAAGGCAGAAAGCTTTGCAGTAAATATTTTTCCGGAGGACGGAGCTGCCATAGGCGATGAGTACGGAATAAGTTGTAAGGCAGTAAAGCTTGACGGACACACCAAAGGTTCTTTTGGCATAATGCAGGGCAGAGACCTCTATGCGGGGGACGCTCTTATGAACTTTATTACCCCGACTTCCTCACTTATGTGTGAAAGTCCAAAAGCGGCAAAGGAGACATTGTACAAAATTGCCGCGCTGTCTCCCGAAAGAATATTTTTCGGACATGGTAAGCCAATTGAAGCAGGCAGCAGGGCATACAGAAAATTGTTTGATTTTCAGTAATCTATATGGTTACTTGCAGACCGATTTAAGGTCAATTCAATAAATTTAAGGAGAGAATTTTATGTCAGGACATTCCAAATGGAATAACATTAAAAGAAAAAAGGAAGCCACAGACGGCGCAAAAGCTAAGATTTTTACCAAAATAGGACGTGAGATAACCGTGTGCGTTAAAGAGGGAGGCGCAGACCCCAACAACAACGCAAAGCTCCGCGACCTTATCGCAAAGGCTAAGGCGAACAACGATCCAAACGATAATATTGACCGTGTAATTAAAAAGGCAGCAGGCGGCGGCGACAAGACAAACTACGAGGCAAACGTTTACGAGGGATACGGTCCCTGCGGCGTTGCTGTAATTGTTGAGACCTTGACAGACAACAAAAACCGTACAGCAGGAGATATCCGTCACTATTTTGATAAGTTCGGCGGCAATCTCGGTACAAGCGGCTGTGTTTCGTTCATGTTCACCAGCAAGGGTATTATCGTTGCTGAAAACAACGGTCTTGACGAGGACAAGGTCATGGAGGATGTTTTCGACTTGGGCGCGTCTGATTTCTCCATGGAGGACGACGTTATCGAGATAGAAACAGAGCCGAACGATTTTGCAGCAGTTCGTGACGGTCTTACCGAAAAGGGCTACAAGCTTCTTTCCGCTGATATCGAAATGATACCGTCAACATATACTGCTCTTACAGACGAGGATGCTATCAAGAAAATGAACCTTCTGCTTGAAAACCTTGAGGACAACGATGACGTTCAGAATGTTTACCACAACTGGGATATGCCTGAAGAAGAGAACGAGGACTAAAAGGCAAAAATTTCTGCCAATTTATCTTCATAATTATGAAAGGAAGTTTTTAAAATGCAGTGGACAGGTTTGAACGACCTGAGAGAAAAATATCTTTCGTTTTTTGAAAGCAAAAATCACACAAGAATGGCAAGCGCGTCGCTTATTCCACATGGGGATAACAGCTTGCTGCTTATCAACAGCGGCATGGCTCCGCTGAAAAAATTCTTTTTGGGACAGGAAACTCCTCCCAATGTCAGAGTTACAACTTGCCAGAAATGTATACGTACACCCGATATTGAGCGTGTCGGCAAGACCGCCCGCCACGGCACATATTTTGAAATGCTGGGCAACTTTTCGTTCGGAGATTATTTCAAAAAAGAAGCTATCGCATGGGCTTGGGAATTCCTTACAGGCGTTTTGGAAATTCCCGCAGACAGGCTTTGGATAACCGTTTTTGAAAGTGACGACGAGGCAGAGCAGATTTGGATGAACGACATAGGCGTGCCAAAGGACAGAATAAAGCGTCTCGGCAAGGCTGATAACTTTTGGGAACACGGCAGCGGTCCCTGCGGACCATGCTCCGAAATACATTTTGACAGGGGAGAAAGCTACGGTCCGTTTGAAAGCTTTGAACAGGCAAGCGACTGCGACCGTATAATAGAAATTTGGAATTTGGTATTCTCCCAGTTTGACAGCGATGGCAACGGCAATTACGCCGAAATGGCACATAAAAATATCGACACGGGTATGGGTCTTGAAAGACTTGCCTGTGCAATGCAGGGCGTGGACAACCTTTTTGAGGTGGACACTGTCCAGAATATCATGAAGCATATCAGCAAAATTGCCGGTGTTGAATACAAGGCGGACGAGAAAAAGGACGTTTCTCTCCGTGTCATCACTGACCATATCAGAAGCACTACCTTTATGGTTGGAGACGGCGTGACACCGTCAAACAACGGCAGGGGCTATGTTTTAAGACGACTTTTGAGACGTGCCGCACGTCACGGCAGACTTTTGGGAATTACCAAACCTTTCCTTTATGAAGTTGTTGACACAGTAATTTCGGAAAATGCCGCAGCTTACCACGAGCTTGAGGAACGCAAGGCGTACATCAAAAAGCTTATCAGAAGCGAGGAGGAAACCTTTGCCAAAACAATTGACAAGGGCATGGAAATTCTCAATGAAAAAATCGACGCCGTTCTTAAATCAAACGGTAAGGTCCTCAGCGGCGCCGACGCATTTTTGCTCAGCGACACATACGGCTTCCCGATTGATTTGACCATCGAAATTGCGGAGGAAAAGGGTATTGAGGTAGATACCGAAAGGTATACCGAGTGCCTTAACAAACAGAAGAAAAAAGCCCGTGAAGACCATGACGCAAAGTCGGGTTCGTCATGGGAGGACGGTACTCTTGCCGTTGACTGTGAAACTACTGACTTTACTGGCTATTCCTCAATGGAGGAACAGGCAAAAGTCCTTGCAATTTTTGTGGACGGCGAAAGCGTACAGACAGCAAACGAC
>CAMWVF010000291.1 GCA_947177545.1 uncultured Clostridia bacterium
TCCCAGGAGTGGAGCTTTAAATGCCATATCTTTCCGAGAGAGACATGAGCGACTTGGAATTCGGTTCAAAAATGGGCTATGACTTTATTGCCGCTTCATTTGTACGCTCCTCGGCGGACATCAATTACCTGAAAAAATTTACTAAAAGCCTTGGCTGGAGTACGCCGAGAATTATTGCAAAGATAGAAAACATGGACGGCGTAAACAACATTGACGAAATTATAGAGGCTTCGGACGGAATTATGGTCGCAAGAGGCGACATGGGCGTGGAGATACCCTTTGAGCAAATTCCCGCAATTCAAAAAGAGATCATCGAAAAGGGCTATCTTGCGGGCAAGCAGGTCATTACCGCGACGCAGATGCTGGAGTCCATGATAACAAATCCCAGACCAACCCGTGCCGAGATAACGGACGTTGCAAACGCTATCTATGACGGAACTTCCGCAATAATGCTGTCGGGTGAGACCGCTGCGGGCAAGCACCCCGTTGAGGCGGTGCACACAATGGCTCTTATCGCCGAAACTACCGAAAAAGACATCAACTATATCAGCCGACTTTCAAAGCGCCCCATTTCCACGGTGAAGAATATTACAAACGCAATTTCCCACGCAGCCGTTACCACTGCTCACGACATGGAGGCAAAGGCTGTAATCACCGTCACAAAGTCGGGTACTACCGCAAGACATCTGTCAAAATTCCGTCCCTCGTGTATGGTTATCGGCTGTACGCCAAACGAGACGGTACTTCGTCAGATGAGCATGAGCTGGGGAGTGTATCCTGTGCTTATGGACGAAAAGGACAATACCGACGAGCTTTTCGACAGCGCGATAATTGCGGCTGAAAAGAGCGGTCTTATCGCAAAGGGAGACCTTGTGGTGCTGACGGCGGGTATCCCCCTCGGCATTGCGGGTAACACTAATATGCTTAAGGTTGCCACGGTTGAAGTTTAAGTGTGTAAAAATAGCGTGCGCCGCAGATTATGCAGCGCACGTTTTTGGTTGTTTCGTGATTTTTAACTAATATGAGGTTCTGAAAAACAAACCGTGTAAATGCATTTTTCAGCTAAAAAAGTCAAGACTAAAAAAGCAGTCAAAAAGAGGCAACGCTGAAGAGCGACCAAACGCAGGCTGTGGAATATTAGGGCGAAGATCAGCGGTATAATGCCGCTGTTTTTCTTCGTCGGGTATTCCCAAGCGGGTAAACTTCGGGAGCACGAGGGCAGAGTCCTCGTCAGCCGTCAGGCTGCCAGTCTGTCCTCAAAGAAAATCACAAATTGTGCATACGCAAGTCCCCAATCACGGACGGGCATCGTCCACTTTTTTGAAATTTCCTGGACGCTCATATAAACAACTTTGCGTATCGAATCGTCCGTTGGGAAAATTGCTTTTGATTTTGTAAATTTCCGTACCATTCTGTGATACGACTCAACTGTGTTGGTAGTATAATTTTAACGATACACACAAAAACCACGAAAAAACGATAATCAAGCAAGCAATTAAAGAAGCACAAAACTACGTAAGAGTAGTTTTGTGCTTTATTTTTTATAAAAGGTGATAATATGACTGAAAGAGAAAAGCAAAATGAAGTTCGTAAATCAAGGAACTTAAAATGGGACAAGGAAAATATGTGTGCATTGTCTTGCCGCGTTCGGAAATATGAAGCATTGATATTTAAAGAGTATTGTGCTGCCAATAAAACAACCCCATATACGGTTTTGAAAGAATGCGTTTTAAGCTGCATTGATGAATACAACAAAAAAGAAAGGTCGATTGAAAAATGAATAAGAACAGTTTAAAGATTTCCAAGAAGAATATTTTACAGGAGAGAACATTCATACCGAAGTTAACGGCTGACGATACAATAGCGTTCGCTTTTCTTGCGGCTGAACGGGGGCTTACTCCCGATAAGCTTATCGAGAATTTTGTACGCGATATTGTATCGTCTTTTTATGTCGATGAGATAACGGTGGAGGAAGAACATCTTTTGGACTGGTTCAACGGCAGTTGGTTTTCACAAGATAATGACGGATATTTTTCTTTTCTGCAATATATTATCCGCAATAAATGTTATGAGGAAATCATTTCAAACTGCTCAGATGTAGAGTTAAATAAAAATCAGAAAACGGAGCAGATTGAAAAAATATTAAACTGTTACAGAAAGTACTGTACCGAAAATCCCGCGCATAAATCCTTCGAGGAAGAATGGAAAGTTATTGAGGATTTTTATAATAACATAGATAAAATTTCAAAAGGCGGCAAATGCAAATGGAGTTGATAATAACAGCGTTAGTCCTATGGCTCTGCCATAAGTATACAAATAAAAGACTACAAACACCGAAAGGAGATAAGTAAAAATGGAGGAAAAAATGACGAATTATACGACAGAGCAATCCGAAGTTTACACCAAAAGCGAGGTTGCAAAAAAGCTTAACGTAAGTGAACAAACGGCTCGCAAAATAATGAAGCAGCCAAACTTCCCAAGTTTTAAAATTGGCGCTAAAATGCTTGTCCGCATTAAGGATTTTGACAAGTGGGTTGAGGAAATTGTAGGAAATGAAATTTCTACTGATGACAGTATAAACAAATTTAAAAATTTGAGTAAGGAGGAAAACTTATGATGACAAAGGCTCTTATGTTTCTTACATTTGCTATACTGTGTTCATTTTTGGCAGTTGCAATAATGCTGTTAATCTCTTTTGCGATTGAGGAACGCAAAATGAACAGACAATGGCTTGAATGCTATTGCAGCGGTTATTATCATTTTAAGATTTGTACGTGGGGTAAATTCTCAAAGGTTGTGACTTTAGATGAATACCGTTACAATGAAAAAAGAGATGAATATTTACCTTTCAATCGTGTTGTAAGTTATTACAGCAATGACTTTCGTCCCAATCCCAATAACAAAAACAAGTCACTTGACTGTTACGGTATCGCTAAAAAAATCTACGAAAATGCTTGTCATAAGGCGCAGATAAAAACCGTTAGTTTTTACAGAGAAAAATTTTTGTAGATTTTCGATTTTTGTAAAAATTGAAAATCTGAAAATTC
>CAMWVF010000292.1 GCA_947177545.1 uncultured Clostridia bacterium
ATCCGGGGTACACCGTGATAAGCGGTGCGGCTCTTGCCGAAAAATTCAGGGAGCAGCTTTCCTTTCTCGGCACAGAGATAGACGAGTTCGATCTTATAGAACGTGTGGAGCTTTCAGACAAAAGCAAGAAAATTTTCACCGAAAGCAAGGTATATGAAGCTGACGCTGTGATAATTGCAACGGGAGCTTCCCCCAAGCCGCTGCCTATAAAAAATGAAGCAAGATTTCGCGGCAGAGGTGTACACTACTGCGCATTGTGCGACGGCTCCGCATATAAGGGCAGGGTCGTCGGCGTTGTGGGCGGCGGCAGCGCAGCCCTGGAGGAGGCTTTATATCTTTCAAAAATTGCGGAAAAAGTCATAATAATACGCCGCAAGGACAGCTTTCATGCCGAAAACGCTGTTTTAAAAAGGGTGGAAGGTACTGCAAATATTGAGATAATGTACAGCACCGACCTTTTGGACGTTGACGGCGAAAACGCATTGGAGTACGCATTGATTCGCGGTTCGGATGACGCTTCACAAAGCCCCCGCAGACTGCCGCTTTCCGCGGTTTTCGCATATATAGGCAGCGCCCCTGCCACGGAGCTGTTCGGCGGCTGTGTCCGTCTTAGCGGCAGCGGCTATATTGTCACTGACGAAAATTTACAGACCGATATCGAGGGGGTCTTTGCCGCGGGGGACGTTCGTGAAAAGCGTTACAGGCAGATAGTAACTGCGGTTTCCGATGGAGCGGTGGCTGCGCTCAATGCGGAAAAATATATCAATAATCGGCAAACGCGCTAAGGTAACAGCTTGCCGTATCCGATAACCGTGCAGGGTACGCCCCCGTACCCTGCCTTGACAAGACAAAATAATTGCTGTATAATAAGATTTGCAATCTTAATTGATTGACGCTATATTTAAGGGGAATTATTTAATATGCAAAAATTTATCAGGGCGGCAAAGTCCGCCGCAGCCGCAGTCCTTTGCGCGGTTGGCGTTGTCTCGCTGTCGGGCTGTGAAAATTACGGAAAAATGCTTAGGGACGCTCCAGACGAGTACATTGAAATGGCAATGGAAAACACCATGGAAAGTATGGGCGGCAAAAGCTTTTCCGCGGAAAAGAAGCTTTTTGAACAGGCTTTGCAGGACGGCTCTTTCAGTCTCGGCTTCGAGGTGGAGGGCATATCGTTCAACGGCGTGTGCGAGGTGAACGAAAAGTCAAACGCAGTGTCCCAGATGTACACCATTTCAAATGCTGACGGTAATTCAGCGCAGGTCTATTTTTATGCAGACACGGACGGCTTGAAGTTAGGCACTATAGGCGACTCGGGAAGCCATATTTACGATGTTACCCTTGAGAGCCTTGCGGAAAAGCTTGCGGCTTCGATATTTGCTCCGGGTTCCGGTTCTGCCTATGAGATGAGCGAAGAGGACTACAATGTTCTTGTTGAATATGCGGAAATGCTTTCCGCCGCAATGGACGAGGCGGACGGCAAGGGAGAGGACAAGTACCAAAAGGCGCTTGACGATTTTGTAAAAAATCTTTCTCCCATGACCGAGGAAAATGTGGACGTCGAAATCGACAGCGAGACCGTCAAGGCTAACACTGTAACTTACATAGTTGGTATGGAGGACGTAAAGGGTCTGCTAAACAATATGCTCGACCTTTTGATTGAGGACAGTCGACTCGCCACCGAGACCACGGGCTATTCCGAGGATGAATTTCGCACGCAGTTTGACGAGGCTATGGAAAGTCTTGAAAATTTCAGCGTTACGGCGGTGTATGAAGTGAACGCCAAAACTCACGTCCTTATGCGGTCGGATTTTACGCTGAACATTACCGCAGATGGCGAGGCAGTTGATATCAATCTCAACTCTGTTTACGGTGCAGACCCTGCCGCTGCGGGCAATCAGACCCACACTTTCAGAATGGAAGCGAACGGCGAGACTCTTGATGTTGTTATGGACGTTACATATACCGAAACGTCTGCAATTATTACTGCAAATATGATAAATTCCGAAGTCGGCAATACGGAGCTTTTCACCATTACCGCAGACAAGGACGGCGAAAATTACAGCCTGACCGCCGATATTATGGGTACTATGACCGCAGGCATGGAGGGTACTTTAAGCACAAGCGGCAGCGCCTTTGACATGACTGTCGACAGGGTGTTTGCAAGCGCGGGCAGCGGTGAGATATCATATTCGCCAAAGGCAACGGTGAACGTTAAAAAGGGCGGGGAGATATCAGTCCTTGACGCAGAGGGCGAGTTCCTTGACATTACCGAGGAAGAGCTTAATACCCTTATCAAAAACATTTCAAAGGATTTTGACACGGTACTTGGCTTGGGCGCGGAGACTTACGGCGATTAGTATAAAATATAAAACGTCCTCTTGATCGAAAGGGGACGTTTTTTAACCGCCCCTTGATAGGGGCTTTACAATGTAAATTTTAACCGCATATAACTTTGGGGCAGAACATGGGTCAAGGCTCAGCCTTGTCGTCCTTGCAGTCGCCAACTACGTTAAAATCAACTTGTCCGCTTGAAACGTTGGTGTTGGTGCATATCACCTTGACGCTGCCGCCTACCTGATAAATATTCTTGCCGTTTTTTGTCAGAGTAAAGTGTCCGTCATAATCGTATGGACCGTTTTTCAGTGACTCCAGACGTACAAGTCCCTCAACGGTGTTGGGCAGCTCAACAAAAAAGCCGAACTCCTGAACCGAGGAAATTATTCCCTCAAACTCCTCGCCGATATGGGCGGTCATGTATTCCGCACAGTAGCAGTCGTCGCACTCCCGCTCGATACGCATTGCCACAAGCTCACATTCGGAGGACTGCTGCGCCGCCTCCTTTGCAAAGCCAGCATAACGCTTCTGCATAAATTTCTGCGGCTGCTTGTTGTAGCACAGGTCGGTCAGAATACGGTGTATCGCCAAATCAGGATAACGCCTTATAGGCGATGTAAAATGCGCGTAGTGCTCCAGAACAAGTCCGAAATGCCCGATAGGCTCGTCGGAATATTTCGCCGTTGCCATTGAGCGCAGCACCATGTGG
>CAMWVF010000293.1 GCA_947177545.1 uncultured Clostridia bacterium
GAAGATACACCGCCTCGCCCTTGTCAAACGCCGATAATGCGGCTTCTTTTGTGTCTATAGGGGTCATATTTGTAAAGTCGTAACCATAGCTGTCCCGCTGTTTTTGGATAATTTCCATATCGGAAACAAGCTGCGCGGTTTCGTAAATATCCTCTGTATTTCCCGCAAATTCAAGGATTTTTTCGGTATCCTCCTGCGAAAAATTTACGCCTCTGTCGGAACAGTCCTCAATCAAAAATTCAGCCCTTTGAATATTGTTAAGCTCGGTATCGGCTAATTTTTCGTCAATCGAAAGATGTCTTTTCTGCATTTTCAAAAGCTCCGATTCTATCTCGTCGGATATTTTTTTAGCCGCCGCCTGAATTTCCTGCAAGGAATTTTTAAGCTGTTCAAGCTGCTTGCCCTCCGACCACGAAGCTATGTACGGAAACGAATACTCGGAAGTGTCAAGCCCGAATTTTTCCGCAACCATAAAGGCGACGGATTCAGCCTGCACCTCCTTTTCATTTCGGGGAGATTTTGCGGTAACGATTTTCTTTTTCGGGTCGTGGAGAAGATTGTGCGCCGTTTCGTGAAAGGCGGTTTTAAGGGTCTGCGCGTCGCTCATTCCCGTCTTGATGACGATAAGATTTTTTGCCGCGCTGTAGTAGCCCTTTGCGCCGCCCTGTATGTCCTTGAACTCAAATTCCGCGTCCGCAACCTTTTTCAGAGCCGCAAAAACAGCCTCCTTGCGGCTTGCGTCGATGTCCCCCGTAAGCTCGCTGACGGGGTCGGGAATTTCTTTTCCCGAAGTTTGGGAAACGTCGAAAACGTACACTTTTTTGAAAGCAAGTCCCTCCAAAGGCTTTTCCACGGTTTCGGTTTTCTCCGTACCGTCGTCGTTGTAAAGCTGATTTCCGAACTCGTCAACCGCGGGACGTTCGATTTCCAGAACATTATTTGTCTTGTACGTCACGGGGGCGAGAATTGAAATTCCCGTTTCGCCCTTTTCCACCTGTCTGCCAAGCTGTTTCCATTTTCCGTATGCCGCAACCAAGGTCGCGTCGGGTCTTTGCAGATTTATCAGCATTGTATTCCGCGCGGAATAATCGGTAAATTTAGAAGCAAATTTAAGGTACTCCTTGTATTTTTCCGACTCAAAAACAGCGTTTACGCCCTCGTCGATTCTCTGTATCATCTCGTCTATTTCAGCCTGCTTGCGATTGTTATATTCCCGAACTTCTTCGGGAGTATATTCTCTTTTTGCCATAAGCGTCCTCCAATTTTTTTAATAATTTATACCTTGATAATTTCAAAAAATTTATGCTATACTTTTAAAAATACAATTTTTAAAAGCGGTAAAAAAGTAATTATCTCGATTTATTTTTCGGCTTCACAACCTGTTTTTCGGCAGAAATATTTTCGGGAATTTCCGCAGGTTTTTTCTCGGCAATTTTCCTGTCAATAGAAATTTGTATACGGTCGGCGGTTTCCTCAAGAGCCAGCCCAATGTCGTCAATACCGTGCCATTCGCCGTTGTCGCACCATTCTCTGTAAACCTCGTCGAGAGTGTTTTTGCTTGTCATCAGCGCGGCGAACTGCTTTTCCGAAAGCTCAACATTGCACTCCTGACAGTACGTAGCAATATTATCTTTGCTGACAATTTCATAAGCAGATTCGATAATAACGTCCGCAGGCTCTTTTTTCATATCGGCAATAAATTTACCGTACTCGTCATTTACCTTTTGGGACAATGCAATACAGCGGTTTTCGTGTAAATATTTATCACGAAGTCCGCTCAACATATCGCCCGATAAACAGGCAATTTCAGTACCCATTGCAAGCTCGACCTGACTTCTGAAATTGCTCCAGTCGGGCAGCTTCATATATTCGCAGACCTTGACTGCAAGATTTTTGTCACGGACAAAAATCGCCGCACCGCGTTCCAACGCTCCCTCCAAGCGGTCAGAAATGTCAATATCATAGCAGTTATTAAAGCCCTCGCAGGCGCGAAGCGGTATACCCATTTTGTCAAGCTGCTCCGCGACCTCCTTTGTAACGGACAGGCTCGCGTACTCCGTGGGATAAAATGCTCCAGATTTTACATACTCAACAGCCTCCTTATAGCTGCAATGCTCGTAGAGAGTTGCCGAAAAAATTCCCGCCGCAGTCTTGTGAAAAATATCATTTTCTATGCTGCCGAGGAAGTCGTCAACATACGGCTCATTTTTGTTATTATGCTCCGTATATTTTATCGTCTGAATTAAATCGTTCGGCGTAAGCAAGTTTTTGTTATATGCGTCAAGCAGCTTATTTACAGTATTTGCCGAATATTTACTGTCAAAAAACATTGCGGCATATTCGCCCTTAAAACGCGATATTTCCGACAGGGATACGTCGCTGTATCCCTGCGTTACCGCCTTGTGAAGCTGTTCCTTTGACAGCTTTTCGGAAAGATTTGCAATGCTTTCATCTCTTGTTTTTATTTCCATATGTACCTCCGTTATCTTGATTTGTTTTTACGAAAAATATTTTGACGCTGCTCCGAAATATTTTCCACTTTGGGCTTAACATTCGGAGTATCAGCCATAGCCATAGCGGGTATGGAAACGGTCACGCTCATAGCCTTTGCAGGCTCGTTATCGTCGGGAGTTTCCGAAACAGGAATAGGCTCGTCATCGCCCGACATATCAACTTTCTTTTCGCTAAGCTCCGCGTTTACAACCTCCAAACGCTTCTGCATTTTCTCCAGTTCCGCCGCGCGTTCAAAAGGCTTCACAGCGTTTGCTTTGGCTTCTGCAAGGTCGTTTTTCGCCTTGTCAAGACTTGCGGAAAGCTGCTGAATTTTCTGATTTATCTGTGACCCCGCAAGATTTTCGATACGGCGCATATTGCCGACTTCGTTTTTCAGCGACACCTCGCAGGTGTACTTCAAATTACCGTTCAAAGCGGCAATGCAGGGCGTTCCCAAATTGAACGTGTTACGATTTTTTTCAACCGAAACATCAAAACCGAAATATTTTCCAACCTTAATGCTGTCTCCCGTAGCTGAACACTTTATTAT
>CAMWVF010000294.1 GCA_947177545.1 uncultured Clostridia bacterium
ACGCCTTGAAAAGAGGAGGCAGGCTCAAGGATGAATAGCTGTCCTAAACAAGATAGATGTATGCATGGTTTGGATTGCCCGCGGGATTACTTCCCGTCTGCTGAATATCTGTGTTTTGAAAATTGGCAGAGTGAAATCAGTAAAAAGAATTTTCACGAAAGCTACTGCTCCAGAGATGAGCGGCGGGCATTTCACGAAAAATATTCAAAAAGGAGTGAACTCAATGCGAAACTACTGTAACGAGGGCAAGCTGCCGTGTCCATATTTGGATTTCAAACGCAAGCCCAAATGTACAAAGTACAAGTGCAAATTAGCCTACAGCAAAACCAAATCAAAAAGCTTGGGAACGATAACGACAATAGAGCCACCCTCAATATGCCAAACTGCACTTGATTCCTCTTGCGCTGCTCTGATAAATACCGATTCCCGTACTTGCCCTGGAGCTGGAAATCCTGCCATGTTTGCCGAAAACTGCTGTGCGGATTGCCCCTGGTACATAAACAAAGCTAATTGACCGTCTCTATGCGGTTAAAATAAAATTTCAACAGGAGGAATACCCATGAACAAAAAGGAATTAACCGAAATCAAGCGGAACTTTACGGACAGCAGTCCATTTTTCACACTGGAACGCGTCCTGTCCGCTTACGTTGACACGTCGGGAACCATCCTAAGCACCGAGAACAAGAACTACGCACTTATCCCCGAGGACGAGGGTATCGTCATTATGGACACCCTAAAAAAGCTTTACGGCGGCAAGCTGGGGGCAAACCTTCTTGAATACCCTTTCCCGCGTTCGGAATATGACGAGGACGGCGCACAGTATCAGCTTTATGCGGTGGTGCGTGAAAAGCTTCAGGACGATACCGCTTGCAGCGACTTGATCAAAAGAATAGCCAGCAACATCGAATATCCGTCCGCATACACTATTCTCATCGGCTTTTGTACATACAGCATACCCACGGGCAATGCTGAGGATAACAACCAGTACAATTTTATCGCTGCGGCAATATGCCCCGCGGAATCTGATGATAACGGCTTGATGTTTGATAACGCCAACAGGACGATCACAAAGAAAGCCACCGCCGATATGCTTATAAGCCAAGCTCCCACGGACGGATTTTTCTTCCCTGTATTCAACTACCGCAGCTCCGATGTGAACGGAGTCATGTACTACACAAAAACTCCGAAAAGACCAAACCTTTCCGTAATTGAGGACGTTCTCGGCTGCAAGTTTATAATGACCTGCCAGCACGAAAAGGAGGCTTTTCAGCAGATCCTCACCGAAATTGCGGGAGAAGAATTGAATTATTTTGTAATTGCACAGGTCAATGATTTTCTGTATGACCTTGCATTGCAGATAAGAGACGATCCCGAACCGCCGAAGTTGGATAAAGAATCCTTTCTTGAAATTCTCGGCAATGCAGGGATAAGCGCAGAAAAGCTTAAAGCGTTTCCCGCCTGCTTCAAAGATAAGGTTGAAGTCAGCCATACGGACAGACTTACGATCAGCAACATAGCGGAAAGCAAAATCAGCTTGAACACTTCCTATGTTTCCGTAAGCGTAGACCGCAGCGACATAAGCAAGGTGCATACAAGTGTTCAGAATGGCAGGCGCTGCCTTGTCATAGATCTTGACGAACCGTCGCTGCTTGTAAACGGTATGCCTGTCACACTTTAATAATTGGAGGTAAATCTATATGTATTTAAGTCTTAATAAGAAAAAAGAATTACTCAATCTTGAACGTTATGACAACATCGCTATTACTTCTGCAGATGAAAATGGTCTTTGCCAGCTCATCGCAGCAAGGTTTGAAAATTGCCGACTATCCGATATGAAAACCCTCACATCTCCGTGCTCCATTGACCATGCCCAAAAGCAACTTTCCAATATACTTCGCGGTATTTCCCACGGCGCAAATCTCTGCCGCGTATATGATGAGGACGAAACAGCGCCACAGGATAATGACGATAATGATTAAATACTTGCCTGAAAGGAGCAAGCCCTATGAAAAACAGCAAGGAACAAATTTGGCGGCAGTATAAGCGAGCCACCCGTTTACAGTACATATGCACGCTGCTTACACTTCACCGTGCCTTTGGCTTTGGGAAAAAACGGCTCACAGAATTCGAGGACGTTTTCTCGGATGTGGTATCGGCGGTCAGCGGCTACGCCAATGACGATGTTATCTCAGAAAAGCTTTCTGCAGAAATGAGCGAAATCGGCTATGACATACGCGACCTGCTCTCTGACAACACCAGTCTAACCTTTTCGGAAATGCAGCGGAGGGACAAAATAAAGGAAAAGCAGACCCTTGCCGAATGCGCCGAAGTCGCAAAGAAGCTGCGGGCGGCAGGCTTTTACGACGGAGGGAAGCACTGATGTACAGAGGAAACGAAAACGCCAAGACCGCGCACTGGCTTTCCGAACATAAGCACCCCTGTATTATCCTGGTCTACGGAAAAAGTCTGTCACCTGTCATTAAATCGGCTCAGCCTGTTGTGGTTGAGCCGATAGACGATAACTGCGTAATCGGTAAAGATGATATAGTGTTCTGCAGAGTACAGAAACGTTACCGACTGCAAAAGGTTATCCTGGTCGAAAAGCCAGAGTGGTATTCCGTAGGTAATGCACACGGATACATAAACGGCACGATAGGCAGGAAAGCGATTTACGGTCGTGCTGTAAGAATTTTGAGGAGGAAGAAATTTGACAAGAAAGGCTAAACGTTTTATCAAGAAGTTGATGGGATTCGGGTATGCAAGAAATGACGCTGTATTGCTTCAACAGTATGCGGTAAAAAGCATATTCAGTTATCCGCACGTTATGTATACGGCGCAGCTTTATTTAAAGCAAACCCTTTTTATACATAAATCCTATGGACTTTTTTCCAATAACAAGCAAACTATAAAACGTATTTTGGATGAGCCTTCATATTCAAAGTACGCAACGCTTTCTACAATATCGCTTTTGGAAAAAGAAGAAACCATTATTTTGAAATCTAAAAAATTGGAAACTATGGAGCCATTCTCATCAATAAAGCC
>CAMWVF010000295.1 GCA_947177545.1 uncultured Clostridia bacterium
GTAGCTGAAGCATACGAAGCTTGGCGCAAAAAAACAAATATAGGGGAAGTATTGGCTTATATTGCTATTTATCTTATGGGATTGTCTGAAATTCTCGGTATTGATTTAGAAAGTGAAATAGAGAAAAAGGCGTCAATAAATAAAGACAGAGTTTATAAGGTCGTTGATGGTGTTTTGACAAGAACATCAGACAATTAAGGCAAATACATATTACTGCTTGAAAGGAGCAAAAAAAATGCTTGAACTAAACAACATAACAAAAATTTTTAACGCGGGCACGGTCGACGAGACCACCCTTTTCGACAATTTTTCCTTTAAGCTTGAAAAGGGAGAATTTGCGGCGGTCATCGGCTCAAACGGCAGCGGCAAGACCACGCTGCTTAACCTTGCCTGCGGCACTATCAAGCCCGACAGCGGCACTATTATTTTTAAGGGCGAGGACATCACAAAGCTCCCCGAGCACAAGCGGGCGAGGACTATCGGACGTGTTTTGCAGGACCCCAGACTCGGCACCTGCGGAAACCTTACCATACTGGAAAATATGGCTCTTGCGGACAATAAAAACAAGTCCTTCGGTCTGGGCGCGGGGGTGAACAAAAAGCGGGTAGACTATTACAAAAGCCTGCTGGAGACCTGCGGAATGGGTCTGGAGAACAGAATGAACGTCCCCGTGGGAAACCTCAGCGGCGGACAAAGGCAGGCGGCGGCGCTTATTATCGCCTCCATGACGGATATCGATCTGCTTGTCCTTGACGAGCACACGGCGGCTCTCGACCCCAAGTCCTCGGAAACTCTTATGCAGATAACCGATAAGGTAGTAAAGGAGAAAAATCTCACTACCCTTATGGTTACCCACAATCTGCGGTTTGCTATAGAGTACGGCACACGGTTGGTTATGATGCATGAGGGAAAATGCGTACTCGACATCAAGGGCGAGGAAAAGAAAAATGCTGAGGTTGACGATTTATTGAAAATCTTTAACGAGATAAGCATTGAGGTGGGAAATTAGCGGGAAAGCCCCCGCAAGCAGTGTCTACCCTTATAGTTAAAAATGTTTTGGCGTTTGACTATGTAACCCCCTATCAAGGGGGCGGATAAGTTTATTTTTATATGTGCATAGGAGATATAAGTTACTGTGGAAAATAAATTTTTTGCAATCATTTCAAGAATGAAATACATAAACCGTTGGGGACTTATGCGGAACACTCTCCCCGAAAATATAAGCGAACACAGCCTTGAAACGGCGTTTATCGCACACGTCCTTGCGCTGTACCGCAACGTGCGCTTCGCGGGGAACGTCGACCCTGAGCGGGTCGCTCTGCTTGCAATGTACCACGACGTTACGGAAATTATTACGGGGGATATGCCCACGCCCGTAAAGTACTACAACTCGGAAATTAGAGCGCAGTACGACAAGGTGGAAAAATTTGCGGAGAAAAAGCTTTTGAGTTATCTCCCCGAGGACTTGCGCGAGTACTACGCTCCCCTGTTTGGAAAGACCGAGGAGGAGCAGGAGCTTTGGCAGCTTGTCAAGGCAGCGGACAAGCTTTCCGCGCTGATAAAGTGTCTGGAGGAGCGGCAGATGGGCAACGGTGATTTTGTAAACGCGGAAAAAAGCACGCTGAAAGCCGTCCACGAAATGAATCTGCCCGAGGCGGAGGAATTTGTTAAGGAGTTCCTTACATCATACAATCTCACCCTTGATGACCAGGTGCTGTAGACGGAGGTTTTTATGGACAAATACAATTACTACTTCATAATTATTAACGGCGGCAGATATGTTTACCGCGCAAGATGTACTGTAAAAAGTATATCTATTGCAAGGAAATTCCGCACCAAGCCTCAGGCGGTGAATTATGCGAGAAAATATTACAGTAACTCGGAATTTACCGTAAAGGGTGGAGGCGGCATAAAGTCTGATGAAATCTATGAGTACTGAAAGGCTGTGTAAAATTAATTTTTACACAGCCTAAAATTTTTCAAAAGGCTATTGACGTTTAAAAATTAAGTGTTATAATTGTATATAATGTATATATACAATCTGAGGTGAACTATGGATATTATCATTAGCAATTCGTCGGGCGACCCGATATACGAGCAAATTTATTCCCAGATAAAAGTCAATATCATGAACGGCACATTAAAGGAGGGGGACGCTCTTCCATCAATGCGTGTTCTGGCACACAACAATAAAGGCGATACTTAACATTATTAAGGCGGACGAGGGCACAGGGCTTATAGCTGCGCTGTCGGTAACAAATGACGACGAAAGCAGGGTACTGCAATTTTTCACAGTGGGAGCGGCGGTTTTTATAGCTGCCGCGGCGTGTATTGCGGAGCAGGTAGTTTGCCAAAGGCGGGGAAAGTCCGCGCTGCAATAAACGGCTATTCGGGAAATCCATAACATCAGTTTGTCTAAGAAAAACACAACCATTTTGTGCATAACTACAAATTTGATAAAATTAATCGTTTTCGATGAAAAATCCTGTAAAAAATTACTTGACAAATGCCAATGCTTGTGATATATTGCAAGCAGAGTTTTGAAACGTATTGCAGAATACTGCGTACCGACGATAACAACGGCAAATCAGAACCGTATCCATATCAGCTCTGGCTGATTCATACCGACTTTGTTTAACAGGACTCGGTCGTCTCAAAAATACTGATTAAAAAGGAATGATTATCATGAGCAAAAACAAAATAAAATGGCTTGAAAACGCTGTTTTCTACGAAATCTATCCACAGTCATTCAAGGACACCAACGCCGACGGCATAGGCGATTTTGACGGAATTATAGAAAAGCTTGACTATATAAAGGATCTTGGCTGCAATGCAATTTGGATGAACCCCTGCTTCAAGTCCCCTTTCGGCGACGCAGGGTACGATGTTTCGGACTATTACGAAGCAGCTCCGAGATACGGCACGAACGAGGATTTGAAGCGGCTTTTTGAGGAAGTCCACAAACGCGATATGCACATACTGCTTGACCTTGTCCCGGGACATACT
>CAMWVF010000296.1 GCA_947177545.1 uncultured Clostridia bacterium
GTATCACGATACGCTTGGTCTTTTTCGAGAAGCGTATCGCCTCCAAAAGCTTTGACGGCTCGTCGGTCATGAGTACAACGTCCGCAGCCTCGATAGCAGCGTCCGAACCGATACCGCCCATTGCCACGCCCGCGTCAGCCCGCATAAGCACTGGGGCGTCGTTTATTCCGTCGCCTACAAAAACCGTTTTGCCGCGAGTATTTTCCTCCATTATCTTTTCCATTGCCGCGACCTTTCCGTCGGGGAGAAGCTCCGAACGCCACTCGTCAAGACCCAGCTTTTCGCCGATAATGTCCGCAGCCTCCCGCCTGTCGCCTGTTAACATAACTGTCTTTATGCCCGCCTTTTTAAGCTCCGAGACTGCTTTGGCAGCGTCCTCCTTTATCCTGTCCGCAATTTCCACCGCGCCTGCAAACGCGCCGTTTTCCGCAACAAATATAAGCGTTCCCGCGGATTTTATTTCCGGCAGACCCGTAACGCCGTTTTCCTCCATAAGCTTGATGTTTCCTGAAAGTATCGTCTGTCCGCCGTTTACAGCCTTAACGCCCCGACCTGCAATTTCCGTAATTTCCGCTTTTGGGGGGACGCCCTTAAATTTCCGCATTACCGCAAGAGCCGCAGGGTGGTTGGAGCCTTGTTCCGCAATTGCCGCAAGCTCAAGGAGACGTTCCTCGCTGCGGTCTTTTGGGAACAGTCTTGTTATCTCAAAGCTGCCGTTGGTGAGAGTGCCCGTCTTGTCAAAAATTACCGTGCCGCATTCCGCAAGCTGCTCCATAGTCACGCCGCCTTTGATAAGTATACCTCTTGCGGACGCGCCGCCAATTCCGCCGAAAAAGCTAAGGGGTACAGATATTACCAAAGCGCAGGGGCAGGATACTACCAAAAACGAAAGGGCGTTGTAGATGTGCTGTGAATTGTAGCCGCCGATTATTATCGGAATCACCGCCAGCAGCACCGCCGCAATAACAACGCATGGTGTGTACACCTTTGCAAAGCGGGTGATGAACTGCTCCGAACGCGCTTTTTTAGCGGAAGCATTTTCCACCATTTCGAGGATTTTCGACACCGTGGACTCTCCGAATTCTTTTGTAACCTTTACCTCAATAACTCCCGTAAGGTTCACGCAGCCGCTCATTGCCTCGCTGCCAACAGCCGCCTCTCGGGGGACGCTTTCTCCCGTCAGCGCGGAGGTGTCAAGGGTGGTCGAACCATCCACAATAATTCCGTCCAGCGGAACTTTTTCTCCCGCCTTTACCACGATTATTTCGCCCTTTTCAACCGTTTCGGGAGGGACTTCCTCAACAGTTTCCCCCCGCTTAACATTGGCGATATCGGGACGAATATCCATAAGCTCGGAAATGCTTTTTCTCGACCGCCGCACTGCATAGCTTTGAAAAAGTTCGCCTACCTGGTACAAAATCATTACCGCCGCGCCCTCGGGATATTCCCCTATGCAAAACGCTCCCAGCGTTGCGATAGTCATTAAAAAGCACTCGTCAAAGGGACGGAATTTTGCGATATTTTTCGCTGCCGTTATAAGGACTTCAAGACCCGATATCATGTATGCCACAAGGAATATCCACAGCCCGTACCGGGTATCCTTAAAGAAAAATCCCGCCGCAAAAATTGCTGCCGCAACAATTATTTTTATCAGCTCAAGCTTTAATCCGCCGCTGTCCTCGCCGTCATCGTGAACCTCTGAAACGGCGTTTTTCAGAAGCTGCACCTCAACGTCGGGTTCCATGTCGGCGACGATTTTCGACACCTCTTTAAACACCGCTTCGTCGCTTTCGGCAGCGACGGTCAGCGAAAGCTTCTTCGCCATAAAATTCATTTCCGCCGTTTTTACAAAGGGTATCTTTTCCGCCGCCGCACGGATTTTCTCCGCACAGTGGGGACAGTCTAAATTTTTTAAATATAAAACCATTTCCATAATTTACGCCTCTTTCAAAAGTTATTTTTGTACTTTTATTACACCGAATGCTACGGGAATAAGTCCGTTTATTTCCGTGACCTTGACCCGTCCGCAGCCGCAGCTTTTAAGCATTTTTTCGTAGCCTTCAACTGTGTAGGACGAAAAAGCCTTGTATCCCAAAAGTGTGTAAACTTTTATTAAAGGGTTGCTGCTTTTCGCCATGAACGTAGGTACTATCACTCTGCCGCCATGCTTTGTGACGCGGCACAACTCACGGACAGCTTTTTCGGGTTTCTCCAGCAAATGCAGGACGTTTCCCGCTATCGAAACATCGTATGTACCGTCCGCATCGGGAAGAGCAAGTATATCCCGCTCGCCGAAAGAAATATTTTTAACGCCTTTTTTGCAGACTTTTTTTCTTGCCATTTCAAGCATTGGCAGGGACATATCCGTACAAAAAACGTGTCCTGCCTTTTCTGCTGCGGCTATGGAAAGCTCCCCCGTTCCCGCAGCACAGTCAAGGACGCTCGTTCCCTCGGGAACAATTGCTTTTATCCCCTCCAGCATATCTCTGTATGATTTAGGGTTAAGGCTTTCAGCAATATCGTACAGCCATGCTATCTTATCCCAAAATGTCATAAATATCACTCCATTATAATCATTCCATAATGTGCTCGAAGGCTTGATTGAATATGGTCTGAATGTGGTCGTCCGCAAGGGAATAATAGACAGTTTTTCCATCTCTGCGGTACTTTACAAGACGGGCTTGCTTCAGCACTCTAAGCTGGTGGGATATTGCCGACTGGGTCATATCCAGCACCTGCGCTATGTCGCACACGCACATCTCGCTTTCAAAAAGGGCGCACAGAATACGCACACGGGTGGAGTCCCCGAACACCTTAAAAAGCTCCGCAACGTCGTAAAGAAGCTCAATGTCCGGGAGCTTTTCCGAGACGGCTTTCACCACCTCGGGGTTGACGGTTTCGGCGCTTGCTTCCTGCAATGTCTCTTTTATATTTTCCATTTTTTCACACTCCTCATATTATCATTTGAATATCTGTTCATATGTATTATAA
>CAMWVF010000297.1 GCA_947177545.1 uncultured Clostridia bacterium
AATGTCGATATTGGCTTTCAGAAGCTCGGGATAGTACGCAACAACGGGACAGTTATAGTGGTTATCGCTGCCGCCCTCGTCAAGATTGTAGCTTTCGCAGGGGTAGAAAATGAAATCCGCGCCCCTCTCCAAAAGGGACAAAACGTGTCCGTGAGCAAGCTTTGCGGGATAGCAGACCGTGTCGGAGGGAATGGTGTGCTGACCCTTGTAGTAGATGTCACGGGTGCTTTCCTCGCTGATGATGACCTCAAAGCCAAGGTCTGTAAATGCCCTGTGCCAGAACGGCAGCTGCTCGTAAAATCCCAGACAAAGAGGGAGTCCAACCTTTGCTTTGGGAGCGGCAGGCTTTTCATTTACAACGCTTAAAAGCCTGTCGTATTTGTACTCGTACAGGCACAGTCTTTCCGTTTCGGTCTTTATTCCTGCGCCCTTTTCACAGCGGTTGCCACTGATGAACTTCCGTCCGTCGCCGAAGTTTATCACAGTAAGACTGCAATGTGCAGTACAGCCACCGCAGTTCATCTGCCGTGAGGAATAGTTGAAGTTTTCAAGCTGTTCTGCGGTGATTATGGAGGACTTTTCCTTTTTGTGCTCCATAGCGTACAGCGCACATCCGAACGCTCCCATAAGTCCTGCAATTGCGGGGCGGACAACGTTCCTGCCAAGCTCCATTTCAAAGGAGCGCAGCACTGCGTCGTTAAGGAAAGTACCGCCCTGTACAACAATATGTGTACCAAGCTCGTCAACGGACTTAGCTCGGATAACCTTGTAAATTGCGTTTTTGATTATTGAAGCGGAAAGTCCCGCAGAAATATCTTCAACGGAAGCGCCGTCTTTCTGCGCCTGCTTTACAGAGCTGTTCATGAAAACCGTACACCGCGAACCGAGGTCAACGGGACGTTCCGCAAAAAGTCCAAGCTGTGAAAAGTCGGCAATATCATACCCCAAAGCAAGCGCAAAGGTTTGAATAAACGATCCGCAGCCCGAGGAGCAGGCTTCGTTCAGCATAATGCTGTCGATAGCCTTGTTTTTTATCTTAAAGCACTTGATGTCCTGACCGCCTATGTCGATAATGAAATCAACGTCAGGTTCAAAAAAGCTTGCCGCCTTCTAGTGAGCCACCATTTCAACAAAGCCGCTCTCAATCCCCAGACCTGCTTTTATCAGTTCCTCTAAGTATCCTGTTACAGCCGAGGAAACTATTTTTATTTTGTCCCCCGCAAGGGAGTAAATTTCTTTCAACTTTGCGGAAATAATATCCAGCGGTCTGCCCATGCTGGAGCAGTAGTGCTGATACAAAAGCTCGCCCTTAGGCGTGATAAGTACAAGCTTTGTGGTAGTGGAGCCTGCGTCTATTCCGAGGTAAGCCTCCCCCTCATAGGTATTTATATCAGCATATTTCAGATCGAACTGCCTGTGCCGTTCAACAAATTTGTCGTAATCCTCTTTTGTGGTAAAAAGGGGCTGACCTGTTACAATATCGTCGCTCGCCTTGGCGTTTTTAACCTTTTCGATGACCTCGTCAAGGTTTATAGGCTCGCTTGTTTCCTTAGCGTGGAGCGCGCAGCCGAACGCCATAAAGCAGGGCGCGTTTTCGGGGAATATCGCGTTTTCGTCGGGAAGCTTCAAGGTGTCCACAAAGGCTTTCCGCAATCCCTTTTGGAACGACAAGGGTCCGCCGAGGAAAAGTACTTTTCCTTCAATAGTACGACCCTGCGCAAGTCCCGAAACGGTCTGGTCAACCACAGCCTGAAAAATTGAAGCGGCAATATCCTCACGCTTTGCGCCTTGATTGAGCAGCGGCTGAATATCCGACTTTGCGAACACTCCGCAGCGTGAAGCTATGGGGTAAATTTTTTCAGCAGACAGAGCAAGCCTGTCCAACTCGTCAACGGTGATGCCCAAAAGGGTAGCCATTTGGTCGATAAACGCCCCCGTTCCGCCCGCACAGGAACCGTTCATACGCTGCTCAACGCCGCCTGTCAGGAAGATTATTTTAGCGTCCTCACCTCCAAGCTCGATAACAACGTCAGCATCGGGATAGCTGTTCTTGACCGCAATAAACGCGCCGAAAACCTCCTGCACAAAGGGGAGACCCGATGCGTTTGCAAGACCAAGTCCCGCAGAGCCTGTTACCGCAAGCCGGAATTCGCAGTCCGAATACTCGTCCGCAATTTCCGTAAGCTGCTCAGTTACAGTCTCACGCACCTTTGAAAAATGCCGCTGATACCGTGAGCGGATAATATTTTCTCCCTCGTCAAGAATAACTGTTTTGACCGTTGTTGAACCAACGTCGATGCCAAGTGAATAAACCTTACTCATTCTACACTATTCCTTTTCAATAATTATTCGCAAATATTTATCTTAAATATGTAATTTTATTTGCTGTAGGGTCGGTATTTCACGTCCTAAAAAATTATTTTTTCAATATCCTCAAAGAAATATCAAATGCCTTAACAGAGTGCGTAAGCGCTCCCACGGAAATTATGTCCACACCCGTGTGCGCCACTGCCGCGGCGTTTTCAAGGGTTATGTTTCCCGAAGCCTCAAGGACAGCCATTCCGTTTGTTACCTTAACGCAGTGAGCCATTTGCTCCACGGTCATGTTGTCGAGCATGATAATGTCCGCATTGCAGGAAATAGCTTCTTTAAGTTCCTCTTCGTTGCGAACCTCGACTTCTATCTTCACCATGTGACCGACCTTGTGCCGCAGTGCAGCAACAGCGTTTGAAAGGCTGCCGTAAGCGTCAATGTGATTGTCTTTAAGCATTGCCCCGTCGGAAAGATTAAACCTGTGATTCCTTCCGCCGCCGACTGTTACGGCGTATTTTTCCAGAGCACGCAAGCCGGGGAGAGTCTTTCTTGTTTCTGCAATAGAGCAATTTGTACCCTCGCAGCAAGCTACATATTTAGCGGTCTCGGAGGCAATTCCCGACATATGCTGCAAAATGTTCAGAGCCGTCCTCTCGCCCTTTAAAATGGACTT
>CAMWVF010000298.1 GCA_947177545.1 uncultured Clostridia bacterium
GGACACGTTCATTCCCAAGCTTTGGGCGGTTTTGTCCCCCAAGGAAAGAATGTCAAGGTCGTGAGAAAGGAGAAAAGCCGCGATAATTCCCACCAAAATATATATCCATGCGGGGAAAATTTTCGCAAGGCTAAGCCCCGAAACGCTGCCCGCCCTGAACGACGAAAACCCTGTAAGCACATCGGGGAAAAGGGTTATAACCGTGTCAGAGGCGGCATTCATAAGGCTTGATACCGCCACGCCCGACAGAACGAGGGTCATCTTTGAAGCCCCCGTTTTTTTGGCAATTCCGTACACGAGCATTACCGCGGCAAACGCTCCAATAAAAGCAGCGGCGGGAAGAATGTTCAAAAAATTCGGGAACGCCGCAAGGCAAAGCACCGTGAAAAATCCCGCCCCCGCGTTCACGCCGATTATGTTTGGGGCGGCTATTGGGTTGCCCAAAACCGCCTGAATTATCGCTCCCGAGACGGCGAGAGCGGCTCCCGCAAGGATAGTCCCCAGCACCCTCGGCAGTCGGACGTACAGGAGAATTCTTTCGCTTTTGGAAAGTCCGCTTTGAGAAATATCCGCAAGAAGTTGTGCGGGGGAAAGCTTTGCCGCGCCGAGAAAGATTCCCGCAAGAGAGGACAGCAGGAGCAGAAAGAAACCAACTGCAAAAATTATTTTAATCCGTCTTTTAATCATTTAAAATCTCCGCAAGCATTTCGTATGCCTTGTCCCATTCCGCATTTGGCTTGTTGTGGAAATACTGCTTCGGCAGGAAGATGCATCGTCCGTTCTGCATCGCGGAAAGTCCGCTCCACGCAGGGTTTGAGGCAAGGGTATCTTCATAGGATTTCCTTGCTTTTTCTTCGTCCGAGCCCATTATGGTTATGAAAATAAAATCGGGATCCTGCTCGATTATTTCCTCAATGCTAAGCTCTTCAAGCAGTGAGGGGACAGCGTCCGCAATGTTCGCGCAGTTCATATCGGCGAGCATTTTACCCGTCATGGAGTCCACTCCCTTTGCCTTTATCCCCGTCGAAAATGCGCGGAGGTACAGGACGGTTTTCTGCGGTTTATTCTGCTGCTCCGAAATAATTTTATTGATTTTTTCCTGAACCGCTTCGCCGTTTTTTTCGTACAAATCCTGCCTGCCAGTTATGTTGGTACATATTTTCAGTACGGTTAAATAGTCCGCAAAATTCTCCGCCTCAAACAGCGCACAGGTTATCCCTGCCTGCTCCAGAGTTTCCGCAAGCTCCGTACCGCCGTGGGCTGTGGAGGACAAGATAACAAAGTCCGCCTCGCCGTCAATAAGCAGTTCCGCAGAGGGGGAGTCCAGCAGACCTATATTTACAGTGTCCTCGGGGAGAGTGATGTTTTCATTGTCAAAAACGTCCTCGGTGGCAAAGGAGACCGTTCCTCCAGCAAGCTGCCATATGTCCGCGAAGCTGGCTGTGAACACCGCCGTTTTCTGCGGGTCGGACACGGTTACTGTCCTGCCCGCCGAGTCGGTAAAGGTCACCTCGCTGCTGACTTTTATGTCGGTTTCCGAAATTGTCTCATTATTATTTTGCACTGTATCACTGTTCGTACCGCAGCCCGAAAGCAAAGTGAGAAAAAGCGATGCCGTTAATATTGCCGAAAATTTTTTCATACTGATATCCTCCTTTTGTTAATTAAGTATTGTAGCATAATTTTCTTTTTCTGTCAAGAAAAACAACGGTGCGTCGGCACATTGCACATAAAGCTTATCAGAATAATATGCCGCGAATGGTGAGTACTGCGCCGATGTATTAAGATAATGGCTGTGCTTGGTAATTTTATCTGCGGGGAATTTAAAGAAGCAATAAAACACCGCCGATGCTGTCAGACATCGGCGGTGGAATTCAATTCTTTTGTTAAGTCCCCAAACCGCGTAAAAATGTTTTAATTATGATGCTGATTTGCTTGTTCATATTCGAAACATTTTCTCCGCAAGCGAGGTTATGTCAGAATATTTATATGTACCAAGCTTCAGATAAGTATCAGCAAAAGTTTTTAAGCTGCCGCAGTCGGGGGATTTTTCCTGAATAGCTGCTAAGTTCTTTTCCATAAATTCCTTGAGACTGCTAAGCTGCTTAACGAGATTTTCACGTTTTTGAGCTTCATTATCGGAAACGTTTTTTTCATCGCCGTCCGGCTTTCCGAAAAGTTCGTTAAAAGCTTTTTCGCTAAGGATTAAATCGGAGCTTGTTTCTCCAAAGGCTTTCGCAAGAAATACCGCGCATTTATTGTATATTTCACGGCTTGACATTGCAGTCTCGCGGTAATTTCCAATACCGCCGTTTTTATAGGAAACTGTACCATTGGTTGTGCCTGCGCTTGAATATTTATATACCGTATTTTTTTCCGCAAATTCAAGAGAGCCGCCTACAGTCTGACCATTTACCGTAACCGCGCCCGACAGACTGCCGCTTATTATGCTTTGCTCCAAAGATCTGTCCTTGCGTTCCAATGTTTCCTCAACAGCGTGTTCGATATTATTCATGTCCGCGCCGCTTTTGCCGAATGTCCGTGCGTTTGTATCAAAATTTATAGCAAAATATCCGCCGCTGCTGCTTGAAACGGTTGAAATTCTGTATTTTTCACTTTCAAAGTTGAGCGTCCTTTCCATATATGTATAGCAAAAAGCGCAGCCCTCGCCCATACTCTCGTCGGTGACAAATTCAGTCTTTTGAGAGACCGTTTCGGAATTCGGCAAATTCAGTACAAATCTGTCTGCGTTTGCGAACCTTTCCGCGGTTGAAAATTCTACCTTTTCGGTTTTGCTCGCCGCAGTATTGCTGCTCCATATTGCCTGTGAATTAATATTTGCGTTGTTCACTCTCATATTCGTGACCTCCTGTTATTCGTACCGAAATCAATTACGCTCCAATCAACAGCCGTTTTCGGCTGAATATATTCGCTGTTTTCCTTTCGCAGAAATCTGTCTGAAGAATACAGCTTACCTTATAT
>CAMWVF010000299.1 GCA_947177545.1 uncultured Clostridia bacterium
GTATTCTCACAATGCGCGCTGTACAGCTTTTTCAGTTCCTTTTTATTCATGCGGAATACACCTCCCCGATAAATTCTCTGAGCTTGTTTATGGCGTTACGGTACTTCCATGTCACCGTGCCTATGGGCTTATCCAGCACTGCGGCTATGTCCTTAAAAGTCATATCCGCGAAAATTTTCATGTTGACTATTTCACGCTCGCTGACCTCAAGACGCATAAGAGCCTCTGCAACTGCCATGTTTCCCGAGACGGTCTCCTCCGTTGAAACGCTGTCCGCAGGCTCTTCACGGAAGTCCTCGCCGTCGTCTATGGTAAGCTGTTCATGGCTCCGCTTTTTTATAAGGTCCAGAGCCATATTTCTTGCAATGGTAACAAGCCAGCGCTTATGCTTGCCGCCAAAGCAGTATGTATCTGCAATTTTCCACAGCTTCAGGAAAAAATCCGAGGTAACGTCCTCAGCGTCCTGCGGGCTGTGCAATGTCTGAAAGACGCACTGATATATCATTTTGCCGTACTCGTCGTAAATTTCTTTCAGACCCTGCTTGTCACCCTGCTGTATCAGTTTTATTCGGCGTTCAAACTGCCTGTCTGTCATGCCGTTTCACCCCCGTTGTTTAATATACGATTTTGTGTACGCATTTTTATGGCACAATATTGTACAAAATTTAAGGTAAAATTTTGTACAATACATAAAAATGCACCCGTTAAAAAGTGCTGATAACGGGTGCGTAAAAATATTCAGTAAAAAATTATACGATTTTATTAAGCTCATCAAGGAGGTTCTTCTTAGCCTCTCGGCTCTTCATGCCCTTGGCAAAAATGCAGTCCATACGGTATCTGATATAATCCTCATAAAGCTTGGTGCCGAACACGTTTTCATCAAGAAGCTTCTTGTAGGAAACTGTGTCCATATTGCCCGAAATTACGTAAAGGAGCTTTTCGAGAGCCATCATCTTCTTGTCATCCTCGGAAAGATTCTTGGAGGCAGGAAGCGCGTTTATCTCAACAAGCACGTTCCTCTTGTCGGAGCGGATAGTGTAGCCCTCCGTTTCTATGCTGCCCAGAACTCTGATAATGTTTGTTTCCAGCACAGGACCAGCAAATGGGAACATTTTAATGGGCAGGTCGTCCTCCTTAACGCTGATATACATTGCCCTGTCGCAGGCAGGCGCAAGGACAAGCTTGTATATGTCTGTGAACCAGTAAACGCTTTCGTTCCTGTAGGTAAGGGGATATTTGTAGCCCTTCATGTCCGCGCTCAAAGCGTACTCAAGAACAGGCTCTCTGCCTGCGGAATAGTACTTGTCGTGGTTTGCGGCGCACTTGTCCGAAACTATTCTTGTGACCTTTTCGGGAGTAAATTCGCCCATATCGTTCTTGTCGGCGTCAAGGAAGGTTCTTTCGCCGTCAAAGGTGTTCTTGTGCAGGTCTTCTGAAAAATCCACGGCGCAGATGTAGTCCTTGTTGAACTTGCTCATAACGCTTACCATAACGTCATCGGCAATAAGGTCATCAGATTCGTTGTAGTAATATGCGTCGATAACGCAGTTTTTCAGCCCCTCGCGGATAACCGCGTCCTCCTCCTTGGTAAGCTCCGTGGAGCTGTAGCGGTCATAGACCTGCTCCATCATAACGTCAATGGGTATCTCGCCGCTGATGTACTTAAATCTGTCGTTATTGAGCAGTACCGCCATTTTAGGCAGTATCTTCTGCTTTGTGCTTTCGCTTGTTGTTACTTTATTGGACATAATTCCCAAGCACACCAGAAATTCGGCATAATCCTTCATAACAGTCTGCTCGGTGAGATAGTTAAAGAAATAGCCGTAAACGTACCCTGCGAAAAATTCTTTAAGACTGTTGAAAAGGTCGGGATTTTTACCTATTTCGGTGATGTACTTGTCCTTGACGTCCGCCGCTTCGGAGGCGTCAATTGTTTTCTTGCCGCCGTTTGCGGCGATTATGTATTTTTCCTGACCCTTGAAAAAGAGCTTCAGAAATGTGTTGTACTGGGGATTTTTTGATTCGCTTGTTATATCCTCATGGAAAGTCCAGATAAGATAGGCTCTGTGCATATTTTTGACTGCCTCGGTGGAGTTTTCCACCAGATTTTTTACGTCAATTTCCACATTCTGACCGAACTTAGAGGTCTTGTTGAAATCGGCGAGGATCTTCTCAATTTCCTCCTTGAAAGCAGCGTATGCGGGAGATTTCTCCATAAATATCACTGCGTCCAAAAGCTCGGGTCCTATTACCGTCAAATCGAAAACTACACTCATTTCTTGCTCCGTTTCTCAGCGGCAAAAAATTTTATAACAGCACCCCGTCCGCCGCTGGAGACAGGGCTGTTTTAAAGTCTCAGTTCACGCCGTATACTTTACGGTACTCTATCATTTTTTCAAGGTACTCCTTGCCCGGGACTACCTCCTGCTCTATAGCATCAATAATATCGTTCATGTTTACAATTGAGTATATTTTTATGCCGAACTCGCCGCTGACCTCCTGCACTGCCGACTTATCGCTGTTCAGACCCTTTTCCATACGGTCTGCTTGAATTACCATTGCGGCGGGAGTAACGTTTGCCTCGGCTTTGAGCTTTGGCATTACCTCACGGAGAGCCTTGCCCGATGTCATAACGTCCTCAATAATAACAACACGTTCGCCGTCCGTAAGCTGTTTGCCTACGATAAGACCGCCCTCGCCATGGTCTTTTGCCTCTTTACGGTCGAAGCAGTAATTCACGTCAATGCCGAATTTGCTGTAAAGCGCAACTGCTGTGGACACAGCAAGGGGTATGCCCTTATATGCGGGTCCGAAAAGGGTGTCAAACTCAATACCGTTGTCGTGTATGCACTCAGCATAAAATTCGCCCAGTCTTGCAAGCTGCGCGCCTGTTTTGTAGTTACCCGAATTCATGAAGTAGGGAGAGAGCCTGCCGCTTTTAAGAGTAAACTCACCGAAAGTCAGCACGCCGCTGTCCACCAT
>CAMWVF010000300.1 GCA_947177545.1 uncultured Clostridia bacterium
GGGTAATGTAATGGCAATACCCGCTGATGTAAATAACCATTTGCTTGACGCTTTGCGTTACGCTCTTTGTGACGAAATTTTAGCGGCAGATGTACAAGCAGGACGGAGGCTGAACTAATGTGCAATCATGATTTTGTAAAAATAAATGATGTTACGGTTTGTCGAAAGTGCGGCTTTACCCGCACATATGACGGCAGAATACTTTTTGACAAGAAGCTGCCGAACCGCAAGCAAAAGAAACGGAAAAAGGAGAATAAAAATGTCAAGAACTAAAATGGAGCTGCTCCCTGAATTTTCGGCGGAGCTGGAGGAGATACGCAAAAGAGGAATAGCCAAAGAATTATTGCAGAAAATCATTACAAAGCACCAAGCCAATGCCGCATACAATAGAAAGCTTTACGAACGGTATATGACTTTACAAGAGGGAGTACCGATATTTGGTAGGCAGCCGCATTACGAAGATGAAGCTAATCCTATTAACAATAAGATAAATAATGATTTTTTCGGTGAGATCGTTGATTTTAAAACAGGATATTTTGCAGGAAAGCCTATTGCATACAGCTACAGCAAAGGTCAGGAAGCCGAGGAAGTAACGGGCGGCGAAAATGCAGTTGATATTGCTACAAAGACGGTAACTGACTTTACGACCCGAAATAATATGTACGGCGTTGACATGGAAACAACAAAGCTTGCCAGTATCTACGGATATTCGGGCAGGCTTTTTTATATTGATACGGACGGCAATGAAAGGGTAATGCCCGTACATGGCTACGAAACAATAGTTTTGTCAAACACAAACATCTCCGAGCCTGAATATGCTGTGAGATACTACGAAACAAGAGATATTAACGGCGGTACTGTTTGGACGGCAAATTTTTACGACGACAAGGACATACATATATGGCAAGGCACGTCGTTATATGACCTTAAAGAAACAGAGGTAAAGCCGCACCTGTTTGATTATTGCCCGCTGCAAGGAATATTGAACAACAGTGAAGCGTTGGGCGACGCTGAAAAGGTACTTGCCCTTATTGATGATTATGATAAGGGACTTTCTGACAACTCAAACGAAATTGAAGCCTTTGTGCATTCGTATCTGATTTTTGAGGGATTGCACATAGACGGTGAAACAATAAAAAAGGGACAAAAAAGCGGTTCGTTTGTTATACCCGCAAGCGGTACACAGCAGGGTAAGGTGTATTTTCTTACAAAGGACATCAACGACGCTTTTACAGAACATCATTTAACCCGACTGGAGGATAATATTTATCGTTTCTCAAAGACTCCTAATCTAAATGATGAAAGCTTCGGGCAGTCTACGGGTGTTGCTATGAAGTTTAAACTGCATGGACTTGAAACAAAGTGCGGTATGTATCAGGCGCAGATGATGAACGCCGCGCAGTATATGTGGAAGCTGCTTTCGTCTGCTTGGTCTAAAAAGGGCATAAAGGTTGATCCCTTACAGATCACTATGGACTTTAAACGCAATTTCCCGCAAGACCTTTCAAGTGAAGCGCAGATTGTTCAGGCACTTATTTCTGCGGGGCTGCCGAAAACCGTTGCATACGCTCAATTATCGTTTGTGGACGACGTGGACTACATTATGCAGCTTATCGAAGACGAAAAGAATGATATAGCGTCTCTTACTAAGGATTTGTCCGAAGATGAAGATATCGAAACAGAGCAACAGGAGCAGCAGGAAGAACAGGTGGACGAGACGAAAAATGATAATAAAAACTAAAAGGTGATGTAGACGTGTCGAAATCTTCAAAGTCATTGAATGAATTATTGCATGAGATACGGCGTATAGAGGAAAGCCGCGAGGTTTTGACAAAAAAGAAGATTAGGGCTATATATAAGCAGCTTTTGAAAGAGCTTAACGCCTTTATTGCCGAAACATATACTAAATATGCTGATGATAACGGTGCTTTGACCGTTGCCAGGTTGCAGAGAAGCGCAAAATTGGCGTGGTTTTTGAATGAGATTGACAAAAACTGCAATGAATATCTGCCTAACGTATCAAATGAGATACAGGAGCTTATAAATACGGTGTATGAGGAATGTTATATCGGTATGGTCGAGGCAGTAAACCGCTCTTACGACTTGTCGGCATTGAATGTGCGCCCCGAGGTAATGAAGTCAGCAATTGCAAACAACGTTGAAAAGCTTACATTGCCCGCCTTGCTTGAAAAGAACCGCAAGGAAATTGTATATGAGATTAAGCAGACAATAAGCATAGGACTGATGAACGGCGAAAGATACGAAACAATGTCGCGAAAGCTTGTTGATAAGCTTGATTTCAGCTATGGCAAGGCAAATAATGTGGTACGTACCGAAACGCACAGAAACATTGAAGCGGGCTTAATGGACGGCGCATTGGAAACGCAGAAAGCTCTATCGGGCAGCGGGCTGATACATACCGCCACATGGCGTACAATGGGTGACGAGGTTGTCAGACCACAGCACCGTTATCATACCAAGACAGGGGGGAAAACCAAGATTAGCGGCAAGGCAAATCATATGAAAATGGAGGGCGTAACAATAATAGTAGGCGATAAGTTTAAGTTAGAGCCTGATGTGTACGCCCCTTGTCCGTCAATGAGCGGTACGGCGCGTAATGACTGCAATTGCCGCTGCTTTCTCGAATACGACCTATTGACGCTTGAAGAATGGGAAGCGTTGCCGAATAAGCAGGAAAATTTCATGTCAGCGAAAAGTCTTGACAAATCGGGCAAAAATGATATAATAGAAACAAGAGAATACGATTTCCTTAGTGGTGTTTCAGGCGTTGAAAATATTTCCGAGCAGGAAGCTAAAACACTTGATGAAATAGTTTCGGTTATTCCCGAGAAGCACTTGTCAGCAATTGAAAATACAGTTCAGAAAGTTAGTGTTGTTCCAAATAGAGGGTATTGCAGCTATGACTTTGTAAGTAAAGCGCTTATTCTTGACCCCGATAAAATGAACGGAAGTATTATTC
>CAMWVF010000301.1 GCA_947177545.1 uncultured Clostridia bacterium
CAATTATATATCTTAATAGCGTACTAATTGTTACAGCATTATTAAATTTAGATAAATTTTATACAAATTTCAAAATTGGCAAAAGCTTTGTTGTGTAATTACACAATATAATATATGTATTTTCGGCACTATGCACTTTGCGGTACAAAAAGCAGTCATTCCGTTTAGGCATTTTGGGGACGTTGTACAGTTTTTTAACACAGCGCAAAATCTGACCGTTGCCAAAGCAGTACGAAAAAGCTATAATAAGTACAGTGTAAAAAGAAAGGACTGATTTTATGAACAAACCGCGTTCCGTAGCCCCTATGAGGACGGCTAAAATAGGATATATAGTGATTTCCGCCGCCCTTTGCCTGCTTGGGATAATGCTTATCGCCGTTCCCGACTTTTCGGCGGCTCTGCTTGGAATTATCTGCGGAATAATATTGACCCTGTTCGGGGTGATAAAACTTGTTGGCTATTTTTCAAAGGATCTGTACCGTCTTGCCTTTCAGTACGACCTGATATTCGGCATTGTGCTGATCGCCGTTGGCGTTGTGATTCTGGTGCGTCCCGAAAGCGTACTCAATTTCATCTGTATCGCATTGGGACTGACAATTCTTGCGGACGGCATCTCCAAAATACGCATTTCACTGGAATCCAAAAGCTTCGGCATACGTGAGTGGTGGCTAATTTTGGTATCGGCAATACTTACCTCCGCAATGGGACTTGTGCTGATGTTCCGTCCCGCACAGAGTGTCCGTGTGATGATGATAATTCTCGGCGTGACATTACTTTTGGAGGGTATACTGAATTTATGCACGGTCATCACAGCGGTAAAAATAATCAAGCACCAACAGCCCGACGTTATCGAGGTTACGGAATATACTGTGAAGTGAGCAATAATTTAATAATAAATAATTTTAAGAGGATAGCCGTTCGGTTATCCTCTTTTTACAATTTCAGAATGTTAATAATTTCCTTTCCCTGCTTTTCGGCAAGGCGGACGGTCTGCCCTGTTCCGCTGCGGGCGTTCTTTTCGTCATAGTCCGTAAAAATCGGTCACGCCCTCTTTCATTAATTTTATAAGTAAATTCCCGCAATTATGATAAATCTATTTGTCGTAAAAGAAAGCTCTGTGCCCTGTAAAAAATACTGATCTCATAAAAACCTCCAGCGCTTTATAACATTGTTTATAACACATATTATAACATACAATAATGTTATATGTCAATATATAATATATGTTAGAGGTGATCTTATGTCAAACAAGCTTAAAATAAGTAAACGTTCCGCCATTAAAGGTGAGGACGGGTACAAGACCTTTTCGATAAGAATAAAAGACGAAACCCTTGAACGCCTTGAAGAAATTGTTGCTAAAACCAATCGCTCCAGAAATGAAATTATTGGCATGATGCTTGATTTTGGAATTAACAACTGTGAAATCACTGAAAATATTGATAAATAATGTGTATACAAATTTGGGGGCGTAGTCTTCCCCGCTCACGAGACGGGAAACCCATCATCTACAATGTGCCACAAAAAAGAGGATAACCAATCGGCTATCCTCTTTTTGATTTACAAATAATTATTAATTATTTATTATTAATTAGTATGCAACTCCCTGCCACTTCATAGCGTCAGCAACCTTCAGGAATCCTGCAATGTTTGCGCCCATAACAAGGTTGCCCTCTGCGCCATACTCCTTGGAAGCATTGTAAGCGCTGTGGAAGATGTTTACCATAATGCCCTTGAGCTTGGAGTCAACCTCCTCGAACGTCCAGCTAAGTCTCTCGCTGTTCTGTGACATTTCAAGACCTGATGTTGCAACACCGCCTGCGTTTGCAGCCTTAGCAGGACCGAACATTACCTTTGCCGCCAAGAACTTCTCAATAGCCTCAGGAGTTGAAGGCATATTTGCGCCCTCTGCAACAGCAATTACGCCGTTCTTGATAAGAGTGTCTGCGGACTCGCCGTCAAGCTCGTTCTGTGTTGCGCATGGAAGTGCAACATCGCACTTGATAGTCCAGATACCCTTGCAGCCCTCTGTATATGTTGCGTTCTTGTGGGAAGTTCTGTCAACGTACTCTTTGATTCTGCCTCTTTCAACCTCTTTGATCTGCTTAACAAGGTCAAGCTCGATTCCGTCAGGATCGTGGATATATCCGTTAGAGTCGGAAAGTGCAACTACCTTGCCGCCCAGCTCTGTAGCCTTCTGTGTAGCATAGATAGCAACGTTGCCCGAACCGGAAATTACAACAGTCTTGCCCTTGAAGCTGTCGTTCTTCATGCAGTTGAGCATTTCTTCTGTGAAGTAGCAAAGTCCGTAGCCTGTAGCCTCTGTTCTTGCGAGAGAGCCGCCGTAGGAAAGTCCCTTACCTGTAAGAACGCCTGTGAACTCATTGCGGAGTCTCTTATACTGACCGAACATATAGCCGATCTCGCGTGCACCTGTACCGATATCGCCTGCGGGAACGTCGGTGTCAGCGCCGATGTGCTTGGAAAGCTCTGTCATAAAGCTCTGGCAGAAAGCCATAACTTCACGGTCGGACTTGCCCTTGGGGTCGAAGTCTGAACCGCCCTTACCGCCGCCCATAGGCAGACCTGTAAGACTGTTCTTGAATATCTGCTCGAAGCCAAGGAACTTGATTACGGAAGCGCAAACGGAGGGGTGAAGTCTGAGACCGCCCTTGTATGGTCCGATAGCGGAATTGAACTGGCAGCGGAAGCCGCGGTTCACCTGAACGTTGCCCTTATCATCGACCCATGAAACTCTGAACTGAATGAAACGCTCCGGCTCAACGATTCTGTCGATAATGCCGTTTGTCTCATAGGACTTGTCCTTTTCAACAACAGGCTCGAAAGATTCCAGAACCTCTCTTACAGCCTGGAGAAACTCGGTTTCGCCGGGGTTGCGCTTTTCAACCTTTTCGTACACGCCCTTAAGGTACTCATTTTTAAATGCCATTGTAAAATCCTCCCTAATAATGTTTCGG
>CAMWVF010000302.1 GCA_947177545.1 uncultured Clostridia bacterium
GTATAAGTACTATAAGCAAAAATATTCTTGCCGCTTTGATAAGTATTTTCATAAAAGTCCTCCAATAAAAAAGCTGCCGCCCAAATATGACGACAGCATTTTTTTACTTTATAATCAGCCGTTACCCTTTGCCATGCTTGCAACCTCTGCTGCAAAGTCATCAGCTTTTTTCTCGATACCCTCGCCTCTCTCGAAACGAACATAATCAACAACGGTGATTTTTCCACCAAGCTCTTTTGCGGAATTCTCAACGTACTTCTGAACTGTAACCTTGTCGTCCTTAACAAAAGCCTGCTCAAGGAGACAATTCTCGGAATAGTACTTGCCGACCTTACCGTCAACGATCTTAGCGCGGACTTGCTCGGGCTTGCTTGCCATTTTAGGGTCTTCAGCCATCTGAGCCATCATTATCTTCTTCTCGTTCTCGATTACCTCTGCGGGAACAGCCTCTCTGTTAAGGTAAGCGGGGTTCATAGCGGCAACCTGCAATGCGCAGTCCTTGCCGACCTCGAAAGCCTTGTCTGCGGGAAGATCTGTATCAAGCTTTACCATTACGCCGATGCTTCCGCCGCCGTGAACGTAAGGAACGAGTACACCCTCAAGTCTCTGGAAACGACGGATAACCATGTTTTCTCTGATCTTGATGAAGAGATCTTGGAGAGTTTCCTCAACGCTCTTATCGCCGCCGCTGATAGTTGCAGCCTTGAGTGCGTCCAAATCAGCGGGATTCTTTTCGATTACAGTCTTTGCAACTGCTGCAACAAATGCCTTGAATTCGTCGTTATTTGCAGCAAAGTCTGTCTCAATATTTACTTCAACAACTGCACCAACATTGCCCTCTACAACGGAAGTAACGATACCTTCCGCAGCAATTCTGCCGCTCTTCTTTGCCTGTGTTGCAAGTCCCTTTTCACGGAGTATCAAAACAGCTTTTTCTGTATCGCCCTCAGCCTCTTCGAGAGCCTTTTTGCAGTCCATCATGCCGACGCCTGTAGTTTTCATAAGGTCTTTAATTTCCTGTGTTGAGATCTTTCCCATTTTTATTCCTCCTAAAAATTATATACCGAAATCAAGGCAGACATTGGGTGTCTGCCTTGCCTGTCTGCTATTTGAATTATTCAGCAGCTTCCTCTGCTGCTTCTTCAACAGCGGCAGCAACCTCCTGCTCGCCCTGTCTGCCCTCGATAACAGCGTCAGCCATTGCGCCTGCGATAAGCTTTACAGCGCGGATAGCGTCATCGTTTCCGGGAATAACGTAATCAACGTCATCGGGATCACAGTTTGTATCTACGATCGCAACGATAGGAATACCGAGCTTTTTGGCCTCTGCAACCGCGATCTTTTCCTTGCGGGGGTCAACGATGAACAATGCTCCGGGAAGCTTTGTCATTGTCTTGATACCGCCGAGGTACTTTTCAAGCTTTTCAATTTCAAGCTGGAGCTTGATAACTTCCTTTTTGGGAAGGAGGTTGAATGTTCCGTCCTCTTCCATCTGGTGAAGCTGTTCCAGTCTCTTGATACGTCTCTGGATAGTCTTAAAGTTTGTCATCATACCGCCGAGCCATCTTGCGTTTACATAGTGAACGCCTGCACGTACTGCTTCTTCCTTAACGGAATCGCCTGCCTGCTTTTTGGTACCTACGAAAAGAACAGTGTCACCGTTTTCAGCAACGGACTTGATGAAGTTATAAGCCTCGTCAAGCTTCTTGACTGTTTTCTGAAGGTCGATGATGTAAATGCCATTTCTCTCCGTAAAGATGTACGGAGCCATTTTGGGGTTCCATCTTCTGGTCTGGTGACCGAAGTGAACGCCTGCTTCGAGAAGCTGTTTCATTGATACTACGCCCATTTGTAGTTCCTCCTAAATATGGTTTTTATCCTCCGTGCGGCTTAGCTTGCGGCGGCTTATTTTGGGGTAAGCACCTGCCGACAAAAACACACACGTGCGATTTTCGCTTATGCGAATGCTTTAATATTATACCACATTCGGGAGAAAAATGCAAGATAAATTTACTATACTATTTCAACAAATTTTTGAAGGAATTCGACTGCCTTTTTGCCAATTCTGTCTCATCTACGGCAATAAGGACAGTATCAACGCCAATAATCTCAATGTCGCCGCAGGTTATGACGATATCGTCCTCCCTACCGAAAAGTCCGAAAAAACGCGATCTGCCGTAAACAATAAAGGATTTCACCTCCGAGGTCTCGGTGTCGAACTCCAGATCGTCGATATAACCGAGCCTTGCGCCGTTTTTTATATTGATTATCTCCTTGTTGCGAAGAGCTGTCAAGGTACATTTCATAAGCATACTCCTTAACCTTTATTGTTATCAGAATATGCTTAGCGGGACTTGTACTATTCAAAAAAGCAGATACTTTATAACGCTGTCTAACTCACTTGTACATGGAAACGTGCTCAAATCCGTCCAGAAGCTTGTCGGTATTTTTAAAGGCAGCCCTTGTACCCTTTGCAACGCAGGACAGCGGGTCGTCGGGAATTATGCACTTTACCCCGCCAAGCTGCGAGGACATAAGCTTATCCAGTCCGTAAAGCAGCGCGCCGCCGCCTGTCAGATAAATGCCGTTACGGTAGATGTCTCCCGCAAGCTCGGGAGGCGTTCTCTCCGCGACATCCCTTACGCCGTCTATCATTTCCTGAATATAGTCGATTATTGCCTCGTAAATATCATAGTCCGTAAGCTCTATTTGCTCGGGAAGCCCCCTGACAAGGTGTCTGCCTTTGACACTTACTTTTCGGCTGCCGTCGGGAGAATAAACATTCGCCGCCGCCATTTTTGCGTGCTCGGCGGTTTTTTCGCCTATAAGCACCCTGTATCGGCTGCTGACGTACCGCACGATAGCCTTGTCAAGCTTGCCCCCCGCTATTTTCATGGACAGCTTTGTTACCACGCCATTCAGGGAAACAACCGCAATATCAGTCGTGCCGCCGCCTATGTCCACCACCATGTTG
>CAMWVF010000303.1 GCA_947177545.1 uncultured Clostridia bacterium
AAATATAACAAATAAATTTATTGATATGCTTGGCACAGACCCTGCGGAAGCTAAGGCGATTTTTATTCCCACTGCCGCTGTTGACGCTGACGCTATCGGCGTTTTGCCGAAATGTATGAACGATTTGCTGAAATGCGGCATTAAAAAGGAAAATATCACCGTATACGACCTGCACAAGCCTATGACGGCAGAAGAAACAAAACGTTATGATGTTATATACATCTGCGGCGGAAACACGGAATATTTACTGGAAAGAATAAACGAAATTGATTTCGGGACGTGCATAAAAACGTTTATCGGCGACAACAGGTTAGTTGTCGGGGTAAGTGCGGGAAGCATTATTTTTGCGGGCAATCTTAAAAACAATTTGGGCTTGCTGAAACGATATTTAAACGTCCATTGTGATGACAGCCAATGCGAAACTGCAGGCGCTATTGACATGGCGGCAAATTCCCCCATTATGCTTGGAAACCGTCAGGGGATTGTTTTTGAGAGCGAAAGCTCAGCTTATATCATTGAGTAAAGGAGATAACCATGGGCTTTGTTCATCTTCATCTGCACAGCGAATACAGCCTGCTTGACGGGGCTTGCCGCATTAAGCAGCTTGTTTCACGGGCAAAGGAGCTTGGACAGACTTCTGTTGCTGTTACAGACCACGGCTGTATGTACGCAGCCGTGGATTTTTACAATGAAGCTGTTTCACAGGGCGTTAAACCTATAATCGGCTGCGAAGTCTACGTTGCTCCGAGGACGAGGTTCGACAAGATACACGGTCAGGACAACAAACCATATCATCTTGTGCTTTTGTGCAAAAACAACACGGGCTATCAGAACCTTATCAAGCTTGTTTCCTACGGCTATACCGAGGGATTTTACAGCAAACCACGTGTTGATACTGAACTGCTTGAAAAATATCATGAGGGACTAATTGCTCTGTCTGGCTGTCTTGCGGGAGAAATTCCCCGTAAGCTTTCAAATGGAGAGTACGAAAACGCTAAAGAAATCGCTCTGAAATATCTTGAAATTTTCGGCAGGGACAATTATTACATTGAGATACAAAATCATGACATTCCTGACGAAATGCGTATTCTACCACTTTTGTACAGGCTTTCGGCGGAGACTGGCATTCCACTTGCGGCAACAAACGACGCCCACTATATTTTAAAGGAAGACGCTGACGTTCAGCGTACTCTTATTGCTATTCAGACAAATACCCTTTTGAGCGAGCCTAATCCCCTTTCCGTTCCCACGAACGAGTTCTACATGAAGTCGGAGGAGGAAATGCGGCAGCTTTTTGCCAACGTTCCCCACGCTGTGGACAACACAGTGAAAATCTCTGAGATGTGCAATGTGACCTTTGAATTTGGTAAAACAAAGCTGCCGAAATTTACTATACCCAACGTTTCAGACAATGCCGAATATTTGTACAAACTTTGCTCTGCGGGAATGAAAAAGCGGTACGGAGACGCTCCCGATAAAACAGTCACTGAGCGAATGGAGTATGAGCTTGACGTTATAACCCGAATGGGGTATGTTGATTATTATTTGATAGTATGGGATTTTATCAAATACGCAAAGGACAGCGGTATTCCCGTTGGTCCCGGACGTGGTTCCGGCGCGGGAAGTCTTGCGGCATACTGCATTGGTATCACAGACATCGACCCTATGAGGTACAATCTGCTCTTTGAGCGTTTCCTCAATCCAGAAAGAGTTTCCATGCCAGACTTTGATATTGATTTCTGCTATGAAGGCAGGCAGAAGGTCATTGACTATGTGGTAAAAAAATACGGCGACGACCATGTTGCACAAATCATAACTTTCGGTACAATGGCGGCAAAGGCAGCTGTTAGGGACGTTGCAAGGGTAATGGGTCTCCCCTATCAGGCTTCGGACAAGGTTGCAAAGCTTATACCTTTCGGACTGCACGTTACTCTAGAAAGCGCTATGAAAGATAACAGCGACCTTGCGGAGCTGTACAAAAGCGATTTTGAGGTAAAGCGGCTTATTGACACAGCTGCTAAAATTGAGGGTATGCCCCGTCATGCTTCCACTCATGCAGCGGGGGTTGTTATCTCAGACCTACCTGTGAGAGAGTACGTCCCTGTTCAGATGAATGGAGACTCTGTTGTTACTCAGTACACTATGACGGTTTTGGAAAGTCTTGGATTACTGAAAATTGACTTTTTGGGACTTCGCAACCTTACGGTGATACGGGACGCGGAACGGTTTATAAAGGAATTCGAGCCGAGCTTTGACATAAAGAAAATTCCAATTGACGACCCTGCGGTTTTTGATATGCTGTCTGCCGGGGACGCGGCTGGGGTTTTCCAGTTTGAAAGCGCGGGCATGAGGCAGGTCCTTACACGTCTTAAACCCGAGTCCATCGAGGACATGATAGCGGTCATTTCTTTGTATCGTCCCGGTCCTATGGACAGTATACCTCGATATATTGAGTGCCGTCACAATCCTCAAAAGGTCACTTACAAGCACCCTCTTTTAAAAGATATTCTTGAGGTTACCTACGGCTGCATTGTTTATCAGGAGCAGGTCATGGAGATATGCCGAAAAATGGCGGGGTACTCCTATGGACGAGCCGACCTTGTAAGACGTGCAATGGCCAAGAAAAAAGCTGACGTTATGGAAAAGGAGCGCAGCGTTTTTGTTGATGGCGCAAAGAAAAACGGTGTGGACGAAAAAATTGCGGACGACATTTTCAATGAAATGTCAAGCTTTGCTTCATATGCTTTTAACAAGTCTCATGCGGCGGCATACGCTTATGTGGCGTACCAGACCGCATATCTTAAATGCCATTATTTTAAGCAGTACATGGCTGCACTTATGACAAGCAGCCTTGAAAGCACTGGAAAAATTCTTGAATATATGGACGAGTGCTCCAAGCATAAGATAAAAATTTTAACGCCCGACATCAACGAAAGCGGCGCGGGATTTGTCCCCACGGACAACGGCATACGC
>CAMWVF010000304.1 GCA_947177545.1 uncultured Clostridia bacterium
TTATAATATTGCGGACGGGGAATCGCAATTCGTCGAAATCTCAATGCTGTACACAAAAAATTCCTGCCGCAAATAATTATATGGAAGTGATAATATGGACGATCAGATCATCATCAAAGACGTCTGCAAATTTTACGGAAAAAAGCAAGCCCTGAAAAACGTCAGCCTTACCATAGATCAAGGTATGTTCGGACTTCTGGGACGGAACGGCGCGGGCAAAACTACCCTTATGAAAACCCTTGCCGCCCTTCATAACAAGCAAAATGGCAGCATCACGGTATGCGGAGTACCTATTGAGGACGCCAAGGATATACGGAGCATTACGGGCTATCTCCCGCAGGATTTTTCCATGTACCCATCAATGACGGTTTACGAAAGTCTTGACTATCTGGGCTTGCTTTCGGGCATGGGAAAGGAGCTTAGAAAAGAACGCATTGAATTGCTTATCAAGCGGGTAAATCTTACGGATCACAAAAATAAAAAGGTCAAGGCTCTTTCGGGAGGAATGAAACGCCGTCTCGGTATTGCGCAGGCATTGCTCCACGACCCGAGGGTGCTTATCGTTGACGAGCCTACTGCGGGACTTGACCCGGAGGAGCGCATACGCTTCCGAAACCTGCTCTGCGAGGTTGCGGAGGAACGGATAGTAATTCTTTCCACCCACATAGTTGGTGACATCGAGGCTACCTGCGAGGACATAGCTATCATGAACGGCGGTGAAATTTTGTGGAAAGGCACTGTGTCAGAGCTTATAAAAGAGGCTGAGGGAAAGGTGTACACCTGCTGCATTCAGAAAAAATTCCTGCCACAGATAAAAAAGGACTACATTGTCACAGGTATGCTTGTTCAGAGCGAGTACACAACGGTGCGGATAATTTCCGACAGCGTACCCGACATACGGAACATTACTCCTGCCGATCCTAATGTTGAGGACGCTTATATGTACTGCCTCTACAGCAGGGGCTGCGACGTCGGAGGTGGGGAAGAATGAGCTTGTTTTTTAAAGAATGCAAAAAAGTAATTTTTTCCATGACATTTTTGCTGTACGTCATAGTTGTTTTTGCAATGTATTTCACACAGTACGACAACGACAGAACGCCGCTGGTGCAGCCGAGAGCGGACATGGAGAATTACGGCACTATTGCAAAGGAAACCCCCGAAATACTTATGCCCAACGCCGTAGAGGGACTTGTGAACGAGTACCTTTCGGGAAGCTTTACGGCGTACCCAATAGGTTTCTACAAAAACGTTAAACTGAATGACAGGAAAAGCGAGGAGCTGTGCGATATAATTTACGAGCTTTCGGGAATTACCAAGGAGCAGCTTGATAATTTTTCGGACTATGAGCAGGGCGGTGCTTTAACCGCGGTACCCGACGGAAACGGCGGAGTTACATGGACTGTTGCCGAGCCTGTCCTGCCCGAGATAAACATTCCCGAGACCCTTACCTATGAGCGTTTCAGGGAGCTTATGCGGCAGGCGGATAAAATAATCGGCGGCGGTTCAAATTACAGCGACGAATATATTATCGGGCATTTTTCGAGAGTCCCCAAGACCTATGAGGACGCTCTGGACGAGTATAATGACATTATATACAATGAAAAAATATCCCCCGCATATGCGCGGCTTTTCTGCGACTATGCCTGCATAGACCTTGCAATAATGCCCGTATTCGTTGCGGCGGCTCTCGCTGGCAAGGACAGCAAGTCACGCATGGAGCAGCTTGTTTATTCAAGGAAAATTTCCTCCGCAAGGCTGGTGCTGACAAGGTTTGCTGCGCTTGTGACGGTAATGCTGATACCCGTAATTATCACAGTTATCCACGCACAGGCAGGAGTTTGTGAGTTGTATAAGGGTTACGAAATAGATATGCTTGCGTTCACAAAATATTCGTCAATGTGGCTGCTGCCAAATGTCCTTTTGGCGACGGCGGTGGGTATGCTGCTGACGGAAATTTTCTCGCCGCTTATTGCAATATTTGTACAAGGGGCATGGTGGTTCGGCGGCATTTTTGCCTCCACGGGCGGACTTACGGGAAGCATCACAAGCTTTGTGCTTGTACCGAGGCACAATAATCTTTACGGCGCGGATCTGTTTGCGGAGACCTTTAAACAGTTCACATTCAACAGGATTTTTTACACGGCGCTTGCGATGGTACTTATGATAATTACCGTGATAGTTTACGAAATAAAAAGGAGGGGCGGCTTTAATGGATTTTTCGGCGGCGGCAAAAATAGTGCGGATAAATCTGCGGCATAATTTCCCTATGCATTTTGGAATAGCTGTTGCTGTGGCAATTCTCACGCCGCTGGTTTTCAGCATATCGGCTCTGGACTTCACATCATCCGCACGACCCCTTGAAATGCTCCTTTGCATGGCAGGGACGGCTCTGCTTACACCGGTGTTTCTACCCGAGCAGAACGAGAATATTCGGGACGTGATACGCTCCAAAAAGGTGGATTATCTGTCTGTGTGCATTATTCGGGTTGTGTACTCGGCTGCCGCACTTGCGGCAATAGTGGGCGCGTTTGTTTTGGCAATGAAGCTCTGCGAGTGCAATGTTACCCTTGCACATTTCGGGGCGGGCTTCGGCTCGGCGTATTTTCTGGGAGCGGTAGGACTTGCCTTTGCGAAATTCGGGGAAAATCCAACGGTGGGGTACATGGCTTCAATGATGTACTATTTGGGAAATTACGGATTAAAGGATAAGCTTGGGAAATTATACCTGTTCTCCATGAGCAGCGGGGAGAATGGCGTTAATTTTGCCCTTATTCTTTGGGGGACTGTTATCATAGCGGGGACTTTTATTGTTTCAAAAATTATTGACAGAGTAAAATAATATTGCTTTTATTACAGTATAATCTTAATTTATAACGCTTTCTCAAGGAATTGTGTCGCTTACCCACCCACTTGATGAGGCGTTATATTATGAAATTTGTAAAATATCGGCTTTGGGGATACTCTCGCCG
>CAMWVF010000305.1 GCA_947177545.1 uncultured Clostridia bacterium
CCCGCAAGTATTCGGCTCAGTTTTTTTCGCACACTAAATTTCAGCATTTGCAAATCCTCCGTTTTTCATTTTTGTTCGGCAGTAATCAAACGCGATCCTGCCGCGTTCAAATCATACTGTTTTCACTTTAACAGTATTTTTAAAAAAATCAATATCCAATATAGCTGAGCGGTCAAAAATTGTCGATGATGTGTTACAAAATATGGTAATCGGCTTTGCTGTAGATTTTAATATATATCTGAAATATTACGTTAAATTTCAAAAATATATCTGTATGTGTATATTAACGCTTAAAATAACCATGTATGATTGTTCCATTTTGTAAAACACTATGTTAAAATTATATTAGCAATTTATTTCACACAAGGAGTGCTTAATATGGAACAAAGACTTGCTGATTTAGGCAAAAGGCTGAGAGAATTAAGAAAGTCTATCGGTCTGAGTCAAAAGGAAATGGCAGAAAGACTTGATGTATCTGCCAATTTCTATGGAAAAATAGAACGCGGCGAAAGCAAAATACCTATAGATAAATTGATTTTCATTTGTGACGAATACGATTTAGATATAACGTATGCCGTTAACGGAACAAGAAGTATACAAGGAAACTTCTATGACTTGTTAGATGATTTCCCAAAGGACAAGCTTTATGATATGTTTGAAATCGTAAAGCACGCAAGTAATTTATGTCGGGAGGAAAGAATGAAATGACAAGTATAGCTGTTTGTGATGATGACCCGATATTTTTAGAAAAAACGTTAAAGCCATATCTTGGAAAAGCAGTAAAAGAAGCAAATATTTGCGCTGATATTGAGCTTTTTACAGACAGCCGCAAGCTTTTAAAATGTTTTGAAGAACATAACCCATTTGATATCGTAATACTGGATATTGATATGCCGGAACTGGACGGAAAGGAGCTTGCACGAAAGCTTCGTATAATGGATTCTTGCTTTTATCTTATTTTTGTAACGTCATACTCGGAGGAAGCCGAAAATGCTTCAAGATATGAAACCAACTCTTTTATTTCAAAAACGCGGGACGAGGCGCTGTTCATTTCCGAATTTAAAAGAGTATTTGAAAAATACAAAAAATATCACCCTCAATATACGGTAGAAGAGGTCGTTACTTCAACCGGCATAAAACTGTTTAAAATTCCGATTGAAAATATTCTTTATTTTGAATTAAAAAGCAAAATAATTTATCTTCATATTTGCACGTCCGACCAAGTTTTTTGCCTTAATGAGACTGTTTTTGAAAAAGTGATCGAAAAATATTCAAAACAGGGATTTCGCCGAAGCTACAGAAGTCATTTGGTAAATATCTGTAAAATTAAAGATGTAATGCAGTCGCATATTATTTTGGATAACGACGAAAAACTTCCTTTAAGCCGAAGAAATTATAAATCAATTATGAGTGCGGTTTCAATGCTTGCTGCATTCAGGAAATAAGTATTAAGGTTCAAATATTAGTATATCAGGAAGGAGCAGAACATTTTACCGTCAAAAATGTCTATTTAATATGAAAACACAAATTTTAAATTTTTCACTGTGTATAATTGAACAGCTTATTTTTTATATATTTTTTAATACTACGTTTCAAAAGCGCTTTAAGTCCTACATACCTGTCACTGCCGCAGTCTTGCTCATGTCTGTAATTTCATTTTGCTGCAGTAATGTAAATGTCTTATTAAAAACAGCAATATGTATTTTTTTACTTACTTTAAGCTGCCATATACTCTATAAAGATAAAATATATATTCACACAGCGTTCGTTCTTACAATACTGTATATAATATCAATTGTGGATATTATTTTCGGAAATTTATTTTCATTAATTTTCTCCGCACAGTTTCTTGATGTATTTTACAGCAGATTTTCTTACAGACTTGTTGTTTGTCTTATAGCCAAGGCTATAAATATTATACTGGTATTGACGTTGCACAGATTTTTTTCAAAGTTTGGATTAGACCTTAAAAGATATGTTTGGATGCTTTACAATGTAGTTATGGCAGTATTTTTATTTGTATCCATGTCTTTTATTTATCTTTATATGAATACAGAACGCAATAGTGAATCTTCCGTATTTTTTATGATAATCTCGTTATCCTTTCTGATTATGAATTTTATAGTTATTTACTTTTTCACCAAAATATGCTCAAACTTCAGCAATGAAAAAAAGCTTTATTTGCTTGAATCAAATTACGCTGCGCTGCGCGATAATATGGCGTTTCAGAACAGCAGTTCGGAAAAGATAAAAAAATCAAGGCATGATATGAAAAGTCATATCATGACGGTAAAAACACTTCTTGAAAATGAAAACGTTTCAGAGGCGAAGCAGCTTTTGAACGAATTGGAAAAACAGATAGATTCCATAAAAATAGAGCTTTCGGAATCAACCGGAAATCCTTTGATCGATGCTGTCATTCTTCAAAACGCTGCGATATGCGAGAGCAAGCATATCGGTTTTTCATATGATCTGACTGTGCTTCCAAATATGAATATCAGTGAAGCGGACTTATCTTCTGTTCTGTCAAATCTTTTGAATAATGCGGTAGAAGCGGCAGAAAAAACCGAAAATCCCTTTATTGAACTTTCTGTATCGGTTTACAAATCATTTCTTTCTATTGCCATAAAAAATTCATACTGCCATGAAGTTACAATTTCTGAAAACAGGCTTATTTCATCAAAAGTAGATAAGGATTCTCACGGTTACGGTACTCAAATTATTTCAGATATAGCCGCAAAGTATGACGGGGATTTTTCTTTTGAACCCCATACTACTTTCTTTTTAACTTCTGTACTCCTTAATATGTTCCACTTTTCTATGAGTTGATTTTTTATTTGTCCCTTATCCGAATTCAATTTCGGTTAAGGGATTTTTTGTTTTTCCATTTATTGCTACCACTCGTCCCCTTTTTTTGACCGCTCAGTTTCACTTGTATTGACCTTTCCTTTTTGCTGTG
>CAMWVF010000306.1 GCA_947177545.1 uncultured Clostridia bacterium
AATCGGCGTCAAGAGTACCCTTGAGATCTCCGTCGATATAGACTTCAAACTTTCCGCTTTTGCCGTCGGTGGTACACATAAAGAATACGCCCATGTTCTGGCACTCAATATCAAATGTCATAGTGCCGCCTGTTGCGGTTTTCCAGTTGTTGTGGAACTGGTCATAGAAGTCCTTTTCCACCACCTCAAAGCCCTCCATTGAGGTCGCCGTAATGTCCGCCGCGCTAAGCATTTTTGCGTTTGCGTAGTAATCGCTTGTGAGAGCAGCGTCCGTAAAGGTTGTAGGTTCTTCGGTAATAGTGTCCAGCTTGTCGTAAACGCTGTCAAGGTAGCGGCTGATAAGCTGATTGATGATATCGTGACCCGCGTCGTTGGGGTGAATGTTGTCGGGGGAAATGTCCTTCCATAAAAGAGTACCCGCCGCGACCTCAGGGTAAACAACGTCATGGTAGCTTATCATAGGCAGGTTGTAAGCCTCGCCGATCTCCTTGTGGACGTCCTGCAAGCTTGTGCCGTTGTCCATAGTGGTGAACAGGAGCATTACCGCAGGATTTGAAGAGTGTCCCAAAATCTTCCTCACAAGGCTGTCGTAAGAGTACCTGTTCATTACCTTGTCGCCGTCGTTTACGGAGAATTCAACAATAACCACGTCGGGATTGTATGCTAAAAGCTGGTCGTCCACACGGTGTACGCCGAGGTAGCTGTTTGTACCGCCTATGCCTGCGTTCACAAAATTCACCTTTGCGCTCGGAAACTTATTTACCCACCAGTCATTGAATTTGGAGGCGTAGGAGTTTGCGGGAGAAGAAGCAAGGCTTCCCTGCGTAATAGAGCCGCCGATAACGCCGACGGTAATTTCCTCGCCGTTCTGCGCCTTTTTCATGGCGTTTGCAACCCGCGCAAGGTTGCCCTCATTCATAATGGCTCTGCTGTACATCTTGTCGGTCACTCCTTCTTCTAAGTTTACGGGGACGCTCGGATCCACCTCGTTGCTGTCGGCAGCCTCCGTTACAGCCGCAGTTGTTTCCGCTGCCGCAGACGTTGTTTCGGAGGTATCTCCGCTCTGTGACACGTCCGCATTTTCCTTGCCGCAAGCCGCCAGAGCAGCACACATAAGCACCGCTGTGACCGCCGCGAGCGTTCTTTTAAATTTTTCTGACAATTTAACTCCTCATTTCTTTATTTAATTAATAATTAGCAATTAATAATAACGGTATCGGATTTTCAGATATATTTTGCCGTTTGACGCAGGCGTATCCTATCGCAGAGAGTCAAAAAATCCCGCAACAAACACCGCTGCCGAGTTGCAGTACAGTGTACTCTCGTTGGTGGAAAAGCTGTACATAACGTCGGAGTAGCACTTTGCGGGAGCTTCCTCCGCGGGAATATTCCACTGTGAAAAGTCGTCGTCCTCAAGCTGCTTGTTGGGACCGCAGACCAAAAGCCCGGGGATAGGCTCTTCAACGTCGTCTGCCTCTGAGGGACGGTGATGTGGGTGCATAACATAGCTGCTGCCGAAGCCCGTAACATAGCTTATGTTCATGGGGTTTTTACCCAAAATGTAGTTTAACTGTTCATAGGCTGTATTAAGGTACTCCTTGCTACCCCATATTTTGTACGCAAAAATAAGTATCATGCTGTCCGTCATAGAGTACATATTGCTGCCCCGAATGTAGTCGTATGGTGACTTTGCCGTGCTGTAGGAGCTTCTCTTGCTGAGGCTGTAGAGATTGTCCGCCTTTATTCTGAGCTGCACCTGAATATTCTGCTCTATCTGCGGATTTTTTGGACGGCTGCCAAAAAGGTAGCTCATTGCTCCGAAGCCGCCGTTGTCGCGGTTTCGGAAATCGGTGAGATTTATCTTGCCGCTAAGCTCGGATATCCTGTCGTGGAAAGCCTTGTCTCCCGTGGTTTCATAAAGCTCGCACACCGCCCAGAACAGGTCGTCGTTTATGTTGTTGTCCGTGAAGTCGCCTGCCGCGCTTATCGCCACCGATGGCGGGTTCTCAAAGGGCTTGAACTGGGGGTGATTTATCAGCCATATCCATGCGTTTATGGAAGCCTCGTTGAGACGCTCCGAAAACGCCTCGTCAAAGGGCTTGTATATTCTGGAAGCAAGGGAAGTCACCGCCGAAAAGCAAGCCGCCGCCTGATGCGAGCAGGGGAAAACCATGTGAATAGTCCTATCCTCCTCGGGCATGATTATGGGGGTTTTGGACACCGCGCTGACCTTGTGGTGTACGCCGCCGTCCCTCGTCTGCATTTTTAACAGCCAGTTCAGCCCCACTTTACATTCCTCAAGAATGTCGGGCATATCGCTTCCCGACTCGGGTATGCCTGTTTTTTCCGCAAAGCTTTTGGGGGACAGCTTGTATGCGTAAAGGAGATGTCCCAGCGTCACTGCCGTGCAGACGGAAAACTTTCCGTAGCCCCCCGAGTCGTGCCAGCCGCCGGACACGTCCAGCTTTTCCGAAGGCTTTTCAAAAAGCGGCACAAAGTCGCTGTGGCACTTGCCTCTTGCGTACTCTCCCGCATAGCGTTTTTCAATGGGTACTCCGCACCTGTTGAAATAAAAGCTTTTTAACAGCCCCAGCTTCAGCCTGCGGTATGGGTTTGAGGACACCGTAAACACGGGGGACTTCCGTCTGCCCGCCTTGATATAGTAGTCCCCCATAACGTTAAAGGTGGAAAAGTCTATCACCGAAACTGTATTTCTTGAAGCCTCGTCGGGGAACGGACCGTTGGGTATACCCGAAAACATAGTCCGCCCGCTTACGGCGTCAATGATTTGAAAAGAGTCCGCCGAACCGATAAACACGGCGGTCTTGGGCATATAGCTTATATACCCCATTTGATTGAGCGCAATTTTTTTGTTCATTTTTCACCGCCTGTAATATTGAAAAAATTTAATATTTAATTGCCGATAATGAATTAACATGAAAATTGCTTATGATTACTT
>CAMWVF010000307.1 GCA_947177545.1 uncultured Clostridia bacterium
TTCTCACGCCACTCAGAAGCAGCTCCATAACGCGCTTTCACGCGCGGTCATGGACAGCATTATACCCCTTTGGGACAAGACCGAGGAGCGTCACAACGAAAAGCGCAGAGCCTATTATCTCTCAGCTGAATTTCTTATGGGACGCGCGGTTTTCAACAATCTCTACTGCGCGGGACTTCTGGACGAGGCTAAGGAGATACTTGACCAACAGGGCGTGGATATTGCCTGCCTTGAAGAAATAGAGGACGCGGCGCTCGGCAACGGCGGCTTGGGACGTCTTGCGGCTTGCTTTTTGGACTCTGCGGCTGCACACGATATTCCCCTCAACGGCTACGGCATAAGATACCGTTACGGACTTTTCAAGCAGTCTATCGGCAACGGCTTTCAGCAGGAGTCTGCGGACGCTTGGCTTGATTACGGCGACGCTTGGAGCGTCCGTGCCGAAAACGATGCGGTGCGTGTGGATTTTGCAGACCAGTCGGTACTTGCTGTGCCATACGATATACCTATAATCGGCTACGGCGGAAAGGCTGTAAACACTCTCCGTCTTTGGCAGAGCGAGTCCCTCAAAGGCTTTGATTTCGGCAAGTTCGACAATCAGGACTACGTAGGCGCAAGCGAAAATACTATCCTTGCCGAGGCTATCTCAAATGTCCTGTACCCCAACGACAACACCGAAAAGGGCTTACGTTTAAGATTGAAGCAGCAGTACTTCTTTGTTTCCGCTTCTATTCAGGACATTGTTAAGCGGTATAAAAAGTCCCACGGCGACGATTTTTCAAAGTTTGCGGACTGCTATGCAGTACAGCTCAACGACACCCACCCCACCGTGGCAATACCCGAGCTTATCCGCATTTTCATGTTCAAGGAGGGTATGTCCTTTAAGGAAGCCTTTGATATTGCGCAAAAGACCTGCAATTACACAAACCACACGGTTCTTGGCGAGGCTTTGGAAAAATGGGGCGTAGATCTGTTCAAGAGCGTCCTGCCCACTATCTACGAAATTATTCTTTTGGTGGACGCGCACCTTGAAAAGTACCTGAGATCTATCGGTCAGAATGACGAACAAATTGCCGCAAAGCGCATTGTTGACGGCGACAGGATACACATGGCAAGAATGGCGATATTTGCTTCGAGCCACACCAACGGCGTTGCGCAGCTCCATACCGACATTTTGAAAAAAGACGTGCTGAAAGATTGGTACGAGATTTTCCCCGACCGCTTCCAGAACAAGACCAACGGTATCACCCCACGCCGCTGGCTGGGCCTTTGCAACCCCGAGCTGTCCTCCCTTATCACGGAAAAAATCGGGGACGGCTGGCAAACCGACCTCGACAAGCTTGCGGAGTTGAAAAAGTTTGTGAACGACGGCGATACTATTCGCCGCTTTATGGATATCAAGCGTGAGAAAAAAGTCCAGCTCTGCGAATATATCAAAAAGCACGAGGGCGTGGAGCTTAACCCCGACTGGGCTTTTGACATTCAGGTAAAACGTCTCCACGAATACAAGAGACAGCTTCTCAACGCATTTTCAATTGTTGACCTGTACTTCCAGATAAAGGAGAACAAGCTGCCCGACTTGCAGCCCACCTGTTTTATTTTCGGCGCAAAGGCAGCTCCTGCGTACCGCCGTGCAAAGGGCATAATCAAGTATATCAATGAAGTGGCAAAGCTTGTGAATAACGACCCCGATACCAAGGATAAGCTGAAAGTGCTTTTCGTACAGAACTACAACGTTTCCTACGCTGAAAAGCTTATCCCCGCGGCTGACATCTCGGAGCAGATATCCACAGCCGGACTTGAAGCAAGCGGAACTGGCAACATGAAATTCATGCTGAACGGCGCGGTAACTCTCGGCACATACGACGGTGCGAACGTCGAAATCGTGGAAGAAGCAGGCTGGGAGAACGAGTATATCTTCGGCGCGCGTGTTGAGGAAATTGAAAAAATTAAACCGAGATACAATCCCAGAGAAAAAATTTACTACACCAATGAGCGTGTTAAGCGTGTTATAAACACACTTGTGGACAGCACCTTCAACGACGGCGACACGGGAATGTTCGGCGAGCTTTTCAATGCTCTCATCAACGGTACAAGCTGGCACAAGCCCGACCACTACTTCCTCCTTGCTGATTTAGAGGGCTATGTGGACACCAAGCTTAAAGCCTTGTACGATTACAAGAACAGAGAGATGTTCCCCAAAAAGTGCTGGATGAACATTGCGTGCAGCGGAAAGTTCTCTTCCGACAGAACAGTTAAGCAGTACGCGGAGGAATTATGGAAGTGCTAAGCGCACGGCTTTGTTATACCCCAAAGTAAATATCAATACTTCCCAAAAACACGCCCCTATCAGGGAGCGAGCAAAATACAAAGAACCCCATCTTGTTAGGCAGGTAACGATACAGCAGTATTTTTACCCATGGGAGCAATTTACCCTTATTGACATAGTATGCCAATAAGGGTAAAGGCTCAGACTTTTGGGTGATAGCGATGTAGAAGTTTTTCAAAATATCGTTAAAAGACAAATACAGCGGATTATGTTAAACGGCTATGGATTCAGTTCCATAGCCGTTTATTCTTTCATTCTGCCAATAAGTCCGATAAGCATAAGCAAATCTTTGTCTTTAAGCCCTGCAAGACCTTGAATTGCACGTTGAACAAGCAGCGGGTTTTCCGTGTCCTCGTCAAAAAATTGCATTGGCGTAATATCAAGATATTCGCAGATTGCAAGGAACTCTTTCATTGAGGGCATTACCCTGCCCGAAGAAATGCTTTGTATATAACTGCGGCTGTGTCCCAGTTCAAGGCTCATCTGATACTCAGAAACGTTCTTTTTAAGCCGTAATTCTGTCAATCTTTTAGAAATAAATTCTTCATCTATCATAATACGCTCACCCTATAATTATTTTAATACGTTATAAATATAAAAATACACGTTTAAAGTATTAATTTATAT
>CAMWVF010000308.1 GCA_947177545.1 uncultured Clostridia bacterium
CCCTCGCAGAGGGACCTTTCCCGATAATGATGTCCAGAGCATAGTCCGCCAAAGCGGGGTACTAAACCTCCTCAATAGACCGCGAAAGCCGGTGTATCTCGTCAATGAAAAGCACATCGTTTTCTGACAGATTTGTAAGCAGAGCAGCTAAATCACCCGGCTTTTCTATCGCAGGACCCGATGTTATCCTTATATTTACACCCATTTCGTGGGCAATGATAGCGGAAAGCGTTGTCTTGCCAAGACCGGGAGGTCCGTAAAGCAAAACGTGGTCGAGAGGCTCTCCCCTCTTTTTTGCCGCTTCAATATATATGGACATATTTTCCTTGACCTTATCCTGACCGATATACTCGGACAGGGTTTTCGGGCGGAGACCTACTTCAATGTCGTCCGTATCGTTTGACATTGCCTCGGGTGAGACCATTCTCCCCGCAGCAGTTTCAAAATTCATTTCGCTTGATTCCAGCATTTTATCGTTCCTCTATAAAACCTTTTTTGTAGTCTATATCAATCTTTTTTGTTTGTACTCCTTTGTACGCTTTGTGGGTACAACAATAAGCGGGATTATCATTTCCTCGTCGGTAAGTCCGCCATGGTTTGCCTTGTGAGGGGTTTTCGGCTTTTCGTTAAGCGTCTGATAGTGTATACTCTTGCTGCCTATTGCACAAAGCATATAGTCGCCGATAAAGTCTATGGTTTTCGGATGAGATTTGCCCTTGCCCAGAATCCCCTTTGCAAAAACGTCGTTCTTTGAAAACAGCAAAAAGTCGTTGCTTAAATAGTTGTGGTACGCCTTTTCAAAGTCGGTGCGCCTATCGCTTTTTACATAGCATGCGGCAGCTCTGCTCTCCACAAAGGGCGGTATAATAAGGCAGTCGGCAATCTCGGGAATGTGGTTTATCTTTATTTCCTCGGTAATATCCACCATGCCGTGATCCGCCGTAACAATTATCAGCGTGTCGGTAAGCTTTGAGCCAAGCTCCTCGATATGAGTACTTAACGCGGTAAGCTTTTCGGTAACTCTGTCGCTGTAGCACCCTCCTTATGCGCCGTATCGTCGGGACTGTTCCACTGCACGTAAGTAAAGGTGTTCTCCTCCATAGCGCATATCATTTTTATAAGCTCGGTAACGCGGTCGAATCTGTCGGCTGTCTTGTGGATATTGCCGTCCTCGGAAATATTTACTCCCGTCGGGGCAATAGTAAAGGTCTTTACGTCCCCGATAACGGAGTAAGCGATCTCCTTGTATATCGTTTCGTAGGGCATAACAAATTCCGCAGCGCTCAACTTGCTTACAGGCGTTTTTGTATAGCTGTCAACATTTGGGAAAACGTCTATAGTACGGCAGAATTCCTTGAAGTACAGAGACCAGCCCAGCCATCCGTGCTCGTTTGGAGAAACTCCAGTGTAGTAGCTTGTCATTGCCGCCGCAGTTGTAGAGGGGAAAACCGAGGTGAGGTTGTCAATATGGTTTTTTCGTAAAAAATTTGATTTGGGGAGGTTTCTCTCCATCATGTCCGTACCCATGCCGTCAAGGACTATAAGCACCACGTTTTTGTAAAATTTACTTAACTCCTTGTCAAGCTTGTTAAGTGACGGATAGACTATGGGCGCTCTGTAGTACCGTCTTATAGACGATATAATATTTATTGGACACCTTGAATAATCGGGATATGAAAGCATTTTTTATTCTCCCTTCAATATAATATGCCGAACAGGTCTTGTACCTTTACAAAATTACAGATTTGCAGCCATTTTTTTAAGAGCCTGTCTGATAAGCTCCTCCACCGCAAGAGAGGGGTCAAGCTTTGCAACGGCGGAAGCCGCCTCGGTCTGGCTGTAGCCCAGTACCACAAGAGCGGATATAGCCTCTGCGGTATTGCTGCCCTCAGAAACAGCCTCGAAAATATCCTCTACGGGAACTCCGCCAGAAAGCTGCTCCTTGGTAATTTTATCTTTAAGCTCAAGGACTACCCTCTGCGCCAGCTTTGGTCCCACGCCCTTTGTTTTGGTAAACACTTTGTAGTCCCCCGTTGCAACGGTAAGGGCGAATTTTTCTGGATTTGTGTCGGAAAGTATCGCCAGTCCCGCCTTGGGACCCACTCCCGAAACAGAAATAAGCATTTTGAAGCAGTTAAGCTCCTGCTCCGTTGCAAATCCGAAAAGCTCGATATTATCCTCCCTGACGTGGAGATACGTGTAAAGCGTTGCAGCTTCACCTGTGCGCCCTATCTGAGAAAGAGTGGAAAGAGTAGTCCTGCAAAGGTAGCCAACCCCGCCGCAGTCTATAACTGCCGAGTCGGCGGTTTTATGTATGATTTTTCCTGTTACGCTGTATATCATAAAAATCGCTCCTGTTTTTATTTTAAACACACCTTGAAAAGCTGCATATCCATATCGTTATATTTTATTTTGAGGAATAAGTGATCTTGCCCCAGTGTGCCCGTGACAAATCGCAATTGCAAGCGCGTCAGCAGTATCGTCCGGCTTAGGGACGTCCGCAAGACTTAAAATGCGGCGGGTCATCTCCATTACCTGCTTTTTTTCGGCGCGTCCATAGCCCACAACGGACTGCTTCACCTGAAGCGGCGTGTATTCATAAATCGGTATACCCATGTTAGCAGCCGCAAGGACAGTAACTCCTCTTGCCTGGGCAACGTCAATACCCGTTTTCTGATTGGTGTTAAAAAACAGCTTTTCAATTGCCATAGCTTCAGGCTGAAAGGTGGTCAGAACTGTATTCATGTCGTCGTATATCGTTTTGAGCCGCAGTGTGAAATCCGTTCCTGCCCGGGTAGTAATTGCCCCGAAATGTATTGGCGTAAACTTATATCCGTCGTACTCGATAACGCCGAAGCCAACTATTGCATAGCCCGGGTCAATTCCAAGAATTCTCAAAAAACGCACTTCCTCCACTACATCTCCATTATATTAACAATTAATTATACCATAAAAT
>CAMWVF010000309.1 GCA_947177545.1 uncultured Clostridia bacterium
ATCCAGAGGATTTTTACCGTCCCTAACCCGCAGGAAGCCCGCGCACTGCTCAAATGCCTTGGGACCCAGCTTCGCCACCTTTAAAAGCTGCTTTCTGTCGCTGAACGAACCGTTCTCTTCTCGGTACGCCACAATATTTTTCGCCACAGCCCCGCTTATGCCCGCAACATAGGACAGCAGAGAATGGGAAGCCGTGTTCAAATCAACGCCAACGCTGTTTACGCAGTCCTCAACAACACCCGACAAAGCCTCGTCCATGCGGGCTTTGGGCATATCGTGCTGATACTGTCCCACGCCGATGCTCTTGGGGTCTATCTTTACAAGCTCTGCAAGGGGATCCTGCAAACGCCGCGCGATCGAGACCGCGCTTCGGAGAGAAACGTCGTACTCCGGAAATTCCTCTGCCGCAAGCTTTGAAGCCGAGTACACCGAAGCTCCAGCCTCGGAAACCACCATGTACGACACCTTGTGGGACACTTCGCCGATGACCTTTGCCACCGCCGCCTCCGCCTCACGTGAAGCAGTGCCGTTTCCAATGGCAATAATTGTCACATTGTATTTTTCAATAAACTTTTTCATCAGCTCCATGCCCTTTTCCGTCCTGTGCTTATCGTCGATAGTCACATAAGCGACCCCCGTGTCCAGCACCTTTCCCGTATTGTCAACTACCGCAAGCTTGCAGCCCGTCCTGTAGCCGGGGTCAACACCAAGAGCAGCTTGTCCCTTTACCGGCGGCTGCATAAGAAGCTGCCTTAAATTGGAAGCAAACACCTTTATAGATGCCTCACAGGCTCTTTCCGTGAGCCATGCGCGGATCTCACGCTCCACCGAGGGATACAGAAGCCGCTTGTAGCTGTCCTCGGCGGCAGACTTTACAATATTTCCGCAGGTTGAACTGTTTTTAACATATTTTTCCGCAGTAAAATTTTCGCCGATACCCTCAGGCATGACAACGCCGACCCGAAGCTTGTCCTCCCGCTCGCCGCGGTCAACTGCGAGAATGCGGTGCCCAGCAATTTTGAAAACAGGCTCGGCAAAATCGTAATAGTCTCTGTAAACCGTATCCTCATCAGGGTTCACAGCCTTTGAAGCAACCTTTCCGTTCTTTATAGTCTTGGAACGGAGGGACTTTCTAAGCTCCGCGTCGTCGGAAATATCCTCCGCAATAATGTCCATAGCGCCCTGGATAGCCGCCTCTTTGTCGGGAACGCCCTTTTCCTCGTCCACAAATTTTTCCGCCTCGGCGTATGGGTCGGACTTAGCGTCCTGCTCCAGAATAAATTCCGCAAGCGGGCTAAGACCCTTTTCACGAGCCACAGAACCTCTGGTTTTCCTCTTCGGCTTAAATGGACGGTAAATGTCCTCCACCTCCACAAGGGTGGCAGCCTTTTCGATAGCCGCAGCTATTTCGTCGGTCATTTTTTCCTGCTCCGTTATCGCCGAGGTTATTTCCTCCTTGCGCTTTTCGAGATTACGCAAATATGTAAGTCTGTCAAAAATCTCGCGAAGCACCTGGTCGTCCAGCGAGCCTGTCAGCTCCTTGCGGTATCTTGCGATAAAGGGTATGGTTTTTCCGTCGTCAATAAGTGAAACGGTGTTATCAATTTGTTCCTGTCTGAGTTTAAATTCGTTAGCAAGTATTTTATTGATATTCAAGAGTATCTTCCTTTCAGAATAATGGCTATCGTTTATTATAGCATAAAATAAATATTTTAGCAAGTATTTTCCAATTTTTTTAAAACAACTGTTAAGACCGCAGAAAGGCTGAACCTTTACAAAAGTAAAATTCTCCCATGGGCAAGATATCCCTGTATAGTTACCCATATAATTTGCGGATTTTTATTATACGCCTCCTTAAAACAATATTGCGGAATTTTTTTACCCGTCTATATTAAGCTGCTCCTTCAAAGCGTTCTGAAGGACTTCGGAAAAATTCATGTCCGCTTTTTCAGCCTTGACGTTAAGCCATGAGGGTATGGTCAAGGTATTTTTTATACCGTAAATTATTGCCTTAATATACTTTCGGCTTACGCAATCTGTCCACCTCTGACATTTATATTGCAGCACGTGTGTCAATACGCGCTAAAATTTTTTCGGGACTGTCCCTCTAAATCGGCTTTATACTCGTCACCAGTTCAATGACATAAAGCACAGTGACAACGATAACGCTCCATGAGGTTATAAGTATAGGCAGCGTCCTGCTTTTGTGGTAGGACGTGTACGCAGGGAATTTTATCCTGCCGTTCATAGCCGCCGATATAAGCACTATTATACCTGTTATAAAGAAAATTATCAGCATTATATATGGGATAATGTACGCTGTATCCTCGTTGAAATAGCCCACAATCTCCGATACGGACGCCATAAGGTTATTTGTCATATGGCATATAATGGCAGGGATCAGCGACCCTGTTTTAAGCGTCACCAAAGCCAAGGGTATGCCCAGCAGAAAGCCCAGCACAAACTGGTAAGGGTTGCCGTGCATTATGCCGAAAATAAATGCAGAAAAGAATATTGCAAACCTCTGACTTATTTTTGCGCTGCACCTGAGAACAACCCCCCTGTAAATAAGCTCCTCGCCTATTGGGGCAAGCACCACCGCACCTAAAAATTCAGCTATGTACACCATAGGCTTGTGTTCGAGAACATAGTCCACGCTGGGGACATAAAGACCTACAGAATCAAGTCCGCTGCTTATAAATATAGTACAGAAAAGTGACACCTGCTGGAAAAACAGGACAGCCAGCGCATACCTTGCGGTCTCTCCCGCCTTTACGTTTTTAACGCCGAAAAGTTCCCTGGGGTCGTACTTTGTGAAAAAGCAGTACCCCGCAAAAACCAGCATTGCGATAAGCGCGGGAAAACACCCGCCTATTATTATATCCCAAAGGTTATTTACCACTGAGCCGTTTTCATCGTAAACAACCTCCTGCCCCATGTACATCAAAATTA
>CAMWVF010000310.1 GCA_947177545.1 uncultured Clostridia bacterium
CATCTATCCTTTCCTATAAGAAATAAGAAAACAGAAGCAAGAAGCAGGATAAGCAGCATAAAGCTGTTTCCGCGCTTAACAAGCTTATTTTTATTTTATACGCTTATGCGGTATACTTTCTTTTTAATTTGCAATATAGCTTTGTCCCGCCTTTTGAATGACTGCTCCTTCAATTTCCAAATCGGTGAGAATTGAGAGCATATCGGCAATGTCTATCCCGCAGGCTGACGCGATATCGTCTGCAAGCATGGGCGTACCCGAATTTTTCAGAGTATTGTAAACCGCCTTTTCTTCGTCGTTAAAAAGTGAAACGTCAAATTGCGGCTCGATTATTTCGGGGACGGACTTTTCGGCTTTTTTCGCAGACTTTTTCGGCTCGTCCGCAGGCTTGCCGCTGTTATTTTTTTGCGGCACATTTTTCTGCTCCGCCGTCTCGGGGAGCTTCATTAAAAGCTCATCTGCTGCACTTGCTATTTTATGTCCGTAATTTTCGTAATATTCATACAAAATATCCTTTAATCCGCAGAGACAGACTGCGCCGTCCCTTATCAAGCGGACGTTCCCGCCGTATCTTTTGTCGAAAAGGTCGTGGGGTGCGGCGGCGAAAATATCCTTACCCTGACTTAAGGCGAGGTTCGCGGTAATGAGCGCACCGCTTTTTTCGGCTGCCTCTATTACTATCGTACCCAAAGAAAGTCCCGAAAGAATTCTGTTCCTTGCGGGAAATGATACCGGGCTTCCTCCTGTTTGGGGATAATATTCCGAAATAAATAGACCGTTTTTCTCAATCTCGCTTCGGTACGCAAAATTTTCCTTCGGATAATTGCGGTCGAGACCGCAGCCCAGCACGGCAATCGTTTTTCCGCCGCTGTTTACCGCGGACATATTCGCCGCAATATCAATACCCACCGCAAAGCCGCTGATTATTACAACGCCGAACTTTGCAAGCTCCTTGGCAAGGGCGTTTGTGAGACGGACGCTGTAATCCGAGGGGTGCCTTGTGCCGACTATGGAAATGCTGAAATTATTTTCCAAACAAGTCATATCGCCGCGGCAGTACAGAACAGCGGGAGGATTAAATATAGACTTAAGCCGTTCGGGATATTTTTCATCGTCATAGGTCAGTATGTATATATTCCCCTTTTCGCAGTAAGAAATAAGCTCGTCTATCTGACCGTCGTCAATGCCGTCCGCGGACTTCTGCTCCTTTGCGGTAAGATAGTCCGCTCTTGCATTTCTGTCCCGCAGAACGGCACACGCCTCCGAGACCGTTGAAAATTTGTCAACGACTTCCCAAATTCTTTTATTTCCGCAGCCGAGGCAGTTGGTTACCCACAGCCAATCAAAAATATTTTGTCTGTCCATAGCTTTCTCCTTTTAGAAAATAAAGGTTAGAGAATAAAAATTAGAGGTTGGAAGATAGAATTTTTTATTCTATCCTCTATCTTCTATTTCACTAATTCCCACATAATTATTCCCGCAGCCATTGCAGCGTTCAGGGAATTTATATTTCCGTTCATTTTTATGGTAAGCCTTTTTGTACACCGTTCCGCAATATCCTTTGGCAAACCGTTCCCCTCGTTGCCGATAAGCACCGCGCCGCCTTCCGAAAAAAAGCAATCGGTAAGCGAAACAGCGTCCCCGTCCACAACGGCGGCGTATGTGGGTACTCCCCTTTGCTCAAAAAGCGGGAAAATTTCCTCAAAACTAACCTCCGAGACGTTTAGGCGGAACAGACTCCCCATTGTAGAGCGTATTACCTTGGGATTGTACAGCTCGCAGCAGTCCGCAAGGAAAACGCCGTCCAGTCCAACCGCGTCGGCAGTCCTTATTATTGTACCCAAATTGCCGGGGTCTTGTATGCTGCACAGGAGCAGATACTTCCCGCCCTGCTTTACGGTTTGGGAAAAATGGGGCTTGGGTACAGTCCTGCATACCGCAAAAACGCCCTGTGCGCTGCTTGTATCGGAAATACTTTTACCCAGCTCATCGGTAATTGCAAACACGCTTGTACCGCTCGGAAAATTCAATGCTTCACCTTGCTTATCAAGATAGCTTTCAGTGACAAAAACAGAGTGAAGCTCCGCATTTTCCAGTATTGCGTCCGAGATAAGACGTATGCCCTCGAGAGGGAACATGCCCGTTTCACGGCGGCATTTTTTGCTTTCGGTAAGCTTGCGGAAAAGCTTGATATTCGGATTATCCTTTGATGTAATAAGCTGCATAACGACCTCCAAAAATCGGCTCTTTAATATTGCTTCCTGCCTCTTTTTCTCCTGCTTCTATTAGCACAAAAAGTCAGAAGCAAAAATTCACTTCTGACCTTTAAGCATTTTTTAATTAAAGAGCAGCCTTTGCCTTTTCGGTAAGAGCCGTGAACCCTGCCGCGTCGTTGATAGCGATCTCGGAAAGCATTTTTCTGTTCAGAGTAATGCCTGCCTTTTTCAGACCGTTCATAAATGTGGAATAGTTCATTCCGTTCAGCTTGCAGGCTGCGGAAATTCTTGTAATCCAAAGCTTTCTGAAATCACGCTTTTTAAGACGTCTTCCAACGTAAGCGTAATTTCCTGATTTCATAACGGCTTCTTTAGCCATTTTAAAGTGCTTGCTTTTAGCGCCCCAGTAACCCTTAGCAAGCTTTAACGTTTTATTTCTTCTCTTGCGAGTAGCCATTGCTCCCTTAACACGAGCCATAATCTTTTACCTCCGTTTAATTAGTTTGTTTTGCACCTTAGTTCTTCTTATTTATAAGGAATAAGCTGCTTTACAGTTGCTGTGTTTGCAGAGCCTGTGTAACCCGCAACTCTGTTGATTCTCTTGCGCTTTGTAGCCTTTTGAGTAAGTCTGTGGCGTCTGTTTGTCTTCTGGTACTTTACCATACCGTTTTTAGTGAGCTTAAAACGCTTTTTTGCGCCGGAATGTGTTTTTTGCTTTGGCATAATGTATATCCT
>CAMWVF010000311.1 GCA_947177545.1 uncultured Clostridia bacterium
AGCAGGAACAGCGCGGGTATTTCCAGCACGATTTTTCGGAGTATTGCAAAAACGAGTGCCTTTCTTCCGAAACCGCAGGCTTGGAAAATTCCCACAGCGAGAAAGTCTATACACAAGAAAGGTATGCCCAGACAGAAGCCCCGCAGAAATTTTGTGCCGTAAGCTACAACCTCCGCGTCTTTCATGAACCACTCGGTAAGAGTACCTGAAAAAATGTAATAGAAAACAGTCACAACTGTTAGGAAAACAAGCATTATCTTAGCCGTAAACATGACGGACTGCTTCATGCGTGCGGAATTGCCGCTGGCGTAATTGTAGCTGACAAGGGGCATGATTCCCTGTGAAAAGCCGAAGGCTATCTGCACAGGCAGCATATTCACCTTTTGGACGATACCCATGGCGGCAACGGCGCTTTCGCTGAAATCAGCGGTAAAATTGTTCAGCACCGTCATTCCCGTGACGTTCAGCAGGTTCTGCACCGAGGCGGGAATCCCCACGGCGAAAATGCCTAAAATTATCCTCCTGCTGAAGCGCAGGGAACGTGGATCAACGCAGACGTAAGTCCTGCCCCTCTTTATGAAAAGGAGTACAAAAAAGTACAGACAGGCTATGCAGTTGGAAATAAACGTTGCGAGACCCGCACCTGCCGCGCCCATGTTAAGTCCCCAAGGCAGAATTAAGATCGGGTCGAGTATAATGTTAAGTATACAGCCGCTCATTGTGCCGAGGCTTGCGTGTAGGGAAGCTCCCTCTGAGCGAACCATGTATGCCAGCACGACGTTCAGTATAGCGGGAGCTGCGCCACAGGTGACTGTCCATTTCAGGTATTCGGCTGTAGCGGCAGTCGTTACGCTGTCCGCGCCAAGAACTTTCAGCAGGGGGACTTTAAAGGAGGTATACAAGTCAGAAAAAAGCAGCCCGCTAATAAGTGCGAAATAGAAGCCGAACACTGAACTTTCACGGACAGCGGTGTAATCCTTGCTGCCAAGTCCCCTGCTCATCATGCTTGAAGAGCCCACGCCGAAAAGGTTGTTCACCGCATTGAACGCCAGCAGCACGGGCGCGGCGAGGGTCACGGCTGCGCTTTGTACGGAGTCATTGAGCATTCCCACAAAGTAGGTGTCCGCAAGGTTATATATAACCATTACCAGCGAGCTTATGACCGTGGGCACGGAAAGGGTCATGACCGACTTGGCGATGGGTGTAGTTTCAAAAAGCTGTATTTTCTCGGTATTCTCCATAAGTCCTCCAAAATATGATATAATGAAAATTTTTCTTGATGCACTATAATTATAGCATATTTTCCGCAGAAATTCAACAAGAATATCGAGTTAAAGCAATAATATAATACCAGAGCGTATCTGAAAACAGCAATAGTATAATAGAGAAAAAGGCTACGGAAAATACCCATAGCCTTTTCATATGCAAATGTTAAAATTTATCAGCCTTCAAGTGAAGCATTGAATTCTTCTATCATAATGTCTGCGGCATCGGCAAGAGTATCTCTTACAGTTGCCCACTCGTAACCGTAGAAAGGCGCTCTGATACCGAACTCGCCGCTGTCAAGGATACTTGAAAGGTCGTTTGGTACGCCTGTGTGAATAGAGTAAACAGGGTTCTCCTTAGCCATCTGTGCAATGGTATGCTTCATTTCTATCATTTCGTCAGTCCAGCCGTAGTCGTCCCTGCTCTTGCGGTCTGCGATCGCGGCAGCGTTTTCGTCCATTGCAGCGGCAATGCAGCACTCCATAAATCTTGCAACGCCCTCGGGGTTCTGAGCTCCCTTACAGAGCATGAAAGCCTCCATGCCTGCGTCAACGTAGTACTTGTCGGAGCCGTCCATTTTGGGTATTGGTACAAACATTACGTCCTCGGGACTGCCGAATTTTTCGCCCCAAATCTCAGGCGCGCTTTCAAGAATGTACTGACCGCCGATGTAGAAAAGCTCGCTGCCCTGACCAACATACTCAGGGTGTTCTGCCCAGCCTGTCAGGTTTTTATCCAGGACAAGACCGTTCTTGTTCAGTTCAAACATGAAATTCATGGTCTTTTCAAGGTTCTCGTCATAAAGGTTGGAAACCAGCTTGCCGTCCCGAAGCTCTACAGGCGGAACGCCGCCGCTGAGCATAAGAGGCTTCTCGTTGAACCAGCCGTCAAGACCGTACAGACTAGCGTCGTTGTCAACAAATTCGGTGAGCATATTTTTAAATGCTGTCCAGTTCCAATCACCACTTGCGAGAAGCTCAGCGGGGTCGTCAAAGCCATAGTTTTCGATGGTCTGACGGTTATAAACGACAATAGAACCGCCGCTTGCCTGCGTTACCATAATATAGTGGTTGCCGCCCAGTATGAACATATCGTTGAGGTTCTGCACGCTGCTCCAAAGCTCGCTGCTGAAGTCCACATACCGGTCGTACGGTTCAAACTGACCGCTTGGCACGCCCTTTGGGAAGGAGTCAAGGTCGCCGCCTGCGATAAAGTCAATGCCCGTGCCGCCCAGAAGATTGGTGGACAAGTCGTTAAAACGCTGATCCCAAGTTGTTGGGATATACTCGATAGTACCGTTGTACTTAGTCTCGAAAAGCTCCAGAGAAATGGACTTTGTATTTCCCGAGGTCGTGGGGTGGAACGGGTCGTAGAACGAGAACCATTTGATGTTCTTATTTTCAAGCTCCACATCTGGGAGAAGCCCCGCCGCGTCCGCAACCTGCGCCTGCTCCTCGGAAGCGAGGGTCTCGCTGTTTATTGCAACCGTAGCGGCTGTAGTTGTGGTAGCTTCCGTGGTAGTGGTATTATCGGCAGAACCTCCGTCTCCGCCGGAAGAGCACGCTGCAAGGGACATTACCGAAGAAAGGGCAACTGTCATTGCAAGAATTTTCTTAAATTTTTTCATAGTACCTATCGTCCTTTCAGAAAATATAATATAATGGTATAATAGTC
>CAMWVF010000312.1 GCA_947177545.1 uncultured Clostridia bacterium
TATTATAAACAATTTTAAAACACATTTTTTTAATTTAATATTTTTTCGGCACAATTAACAAAGTTTCAACATTATATTAGGATATTTTAATCAACAGTCAACATAAATAATAAATAATTGTTGTTGACAAAAGCCCTATAAAGGATTATACTTATACTAAATAAATGCGAAAACGCAAAGGGGAGATTTTTATGATAAGACACCTTAACGGAAAATGGATAATGCGGCGGGCAGATAACCCGAACGAGTATTTTGAAACAACAATACCTGCGTCCGTGTACGATACCCTTATCGGAGCGGGACGTATCCCCGACCCGTATTACGGCGAAAATCAGTACGCCGCTTTCGAGGTCTCAAAGGCGGACTATATTTTCGAGCACGTTTTTTTCGCGGACGAGGATATTATCGGCTGCGAAAAAATTTATCTGCGGTTCAGGGGAATAGATACTGCTGCGGACGTTTTTTTCAACGGCGCGCCTATAGGCAAAACGGAGAATATGCACCGCACCTATGAGTTCGACATTACCGGCAAAATAAAGGAGGGCGGGAACACTGTTTCGGTGTACATTTTCTCCCCTGTTGAATGCATACGCCGTATGCAGGAAAAGGAAAAGCTCTGGGGCGTGAATTCCACCACCGAGGGCTTCCCCCACATAAGAAAAGCTCATTATATGTTCGGCTGGGACTGGGGTCCCTCTCTCCCCGACATGGGCATCTGGCGGGGCGTTGAACTGGTGGGCGTACGCGGCGGCAGGATAGAGAGCGTATACGTCCGCCAGCAGCACAGCAGGGACGGCGTTACACTTACCTTTGAAACAAAGCTTTCGGACATTTCTTCAAAGGATTTGAGAATGGATATCTCCCTCATGTCCCCCGACGGCGCGGAATTTCTTATCTCGGACAGCTGCTCCGCCGCGAGAAACGGCGGAGTCAAGGACGGCTCCATTAAGGTAGAGCCTATATGCAATATAAACCGTCCCCTTTTGTGGAACGTCAGGGGCTACGGCAAGCAGGATCTTTATATGGCTAAGGTAATGCTTTTTGACGGCGAAGAGCCTGTGGATATGCAGGAATTCAATATCGGTCTGCGCACCGTGGAGATATGCAGGAACAAGGACAAGAACGGCGACGGCGAGGAATTCTGTTTTGTCGTAAACGGCACGAAAATTTTTGCAATGGGAGCAAACTATATACCGGAGGATCATATACTTGCAAGACGTTCTCCCGACCGCACAAGAGAGCTTCTGAAAAGCTGCGTTTCCGCAAATTACAACATGATAAGAGTGTGGGGCGGCGGCTTCTACCCGGACGATTATTTCTACGACACCTGCGACAAGCTGGGAATTTTAGTTTGGCAGGACTTCGCTTTCGCCTGCGCGGTATACAACGCGGACACGGATTTCTGCAACAACGTCAAGCAGGAGCTTATTGACAATATCGTCCGGCTGCGCAATCATGCCTCATTGGGAATGTGGTGCGGAAACAATGAGATCGAGTCCGCAATACTATACTGGGGCATACCCGTTACGGAGGGGCAGAAGCAGGGCTACACACGGCTGTTTGAAAAGCTTATCCCCAGCGTTATAAAGCACTACGACCCGCAAACGTTTTACTGGCCTTCTTCCCCGTCCTCCGGAGGAAACTTCGACGAGCCAAGCGCGGAAAACAGGGGCGACTCACATTACTGGGACGTTTGGCACAATCTGAAGCCGTTTAACGATTTCCGCAAATATAAATTCAGATTTTGTTCAGAGTACGGCTTTGAATCCGTGCCGTCCATGAAAACGGTAAGGAGCTTCGCGGACCAAAGCGATCTCAACCTTATGTCACCCGTTATGGAGGCGCACCAGAAATGCGACGCGGGTACTGAAAAGCTGATGTACTACCTTGCACAGATGGTTCACTATCCATACAGCTTTGAGGATCTTTCCTACGCCACCCAGCTTGTGCAGGCGGACGCTGTCAGGAACTGCGTCGAACACCTGCGAAGGAACCGCGGTCGGTGCATGGGTTCTCTCTACTGGCAGGTGAACGACAGTAATCCTGTTATTTCATGGTCCTCCATAGACTACTTCGGCAGGTGGAAAGCTCTGCACTATTATGCAAAGAAATTCTACGCACCTGTGCTCTGCTCCATTGACGACAGCGACAAGTCCAAGCTTACAGTGAATATTTCAAACGAAACTATGGCGGACTTTGTGGGAAAATTCCGTTGGAGAGTCCGCAGAAACGACTGCACGATAATTTCCGAGGGTTCAGAAAATATAGTTGTACACGCGCTTTCGGCAAGGGACGTTTTCACCCTTGCTCCACAGCACACAAAGCTTGACGGTAGTATGCTTCGTGACCATTATATAGAGTACTCGCTTATTGAGAACAACGCCGTAATTTCAAACGGCACCTGTATGCTGTGTCCGCCCAAGCAGTTCAGATTTTTGCAGCCCGAAATACAGACCCACATCGACAAGATAGGCGATGTATACAGGCTTTCCGTCACAAGCAAAAACTTTGCAAAAGGCGTACTTCTGGATTTTGACGAGTTCGACTGCATATTCGGGGACAACTGGTTCGACCTCCACGGTCAGCCGTATTATATGATTTTGAACAAGTCCGCCCTGCCAGAAAACTTTACCGAGGCAGAGCTTGGAGATATGCTCAAGGGCAAGAGCTATTACGATATAATCACAAGCAGGTAGGGGGTGCGCTATGGACTTAAAACAGGAATTTATAGATATTTACAAAGCAAACATCACGCGGGAGGGTTCGGATAAGCTTCTTGATTACCTGCTCTCCCCGCAGAGCGATTTTTTCACAGCCCCTGCAAGCACACGTTTCCACGGCTCTTACGAGGGCGGGCTTTTGGAGCATAGTCTGAACGTGTACAAATGCTTAAAGGATTATCTTAGCAGAACCCGTGCCAAAGAAGTGTACGGCATGAAC
>CAMWVF010000313.1 GCA_947177545.1 uncultured Clostridia bacterium
GATATGACCATAAAATGAACATATTTAAAAGCCTTGCCGAAAAGCTTATGACACTCCTGCAAACAAGAAAAAAAGGCGATGTTTTTTACATAAACGGACCGGAGACCTTGCCTGCTCCCCTCACAAAAACACAGGAGGAGGAAGCATTTCAGCTTCTTGAAATTGACGCTGAAAAGGCACGACAGCTGCTTATTACCCACAATCTGAGACTCGTGGTATATATTGCCAAAAAATTCGAGTCCACAGGCATAGGTATTGAGGATTTAGTCTCCATAGGCACTATCGGACTTATAAAGGCGGTAAAAACATTTTGCCCCAGCAAAAATATAAAGCTTGCCACATATGCTTCAAGGTGCATTGAAAATGAGATACTGATGTATCTGCGGAAATCAAGTCAGCACAAGAACGAAATATCCATAGACGAGCCTTTGAACATTGACTGGGACGGCAACGAGCTGCTTCTGTCCGATATTTTGGGTACAGATGAGGACACGGTGAACGGCGGCATTGAAAGCGAAGCGGAAAAGCATATTCTGCTTGAAGCGGTGGAAAGGCTCCCAGAGCGTGAAAGATGCATTATGAAAATGCGGTTCGGGCTTACAGACGGCAACGAAAAGACACAAAAGGAGGTTGCAGACGCTTTGGGAATTTCGCAGTCCTACATATCCCGTCTTGAAAAAAGAATTATCAAAAAGCTGCGGAGGGAACTGGAAAAAATTATATTATAGCAAATACTACTTATAATTTCCAAATTTTGTTTACATTAATTCATGAATATTAAAATAGGCTTCTGACAATAATTTTAGTAAGAATTCAAGAAAAAATTGTCGGGAGCCATTTTTATGTATTATAATAAAGTCGATATAAGCGGAGTTGATACATCAAAGCTTACAGTACTTACCGAGGCAGAAAAAATGGAGCTTTTAAAGAAGTGCAAAAATGGTGACAAAAGCGCGCGGGACAAGCTTATCAACGGCAACCTGCGGCTTGTTTTAAGCGTAATACAGAAGTTTATAGGCAGAGGCGAAAACGCCGACGATCTGTTCCAAGTTGGCTGCATAGGGCTTATGAAAGCTATTGACAACTTCAACACTGATCTTGATGTGCGGTTTTCAACATATGCTGTACCCATGATATGCGGCGAAGTAAGGCGTTATATGCGGGACAACAATCCCATTCGTGTCAGCCGTTCGCTACGGGATTTGGCATACAAAGCAATGCAGGCAAAGGAACAGCTTACCGCAAAAAATCAGAAAGACCCCACAATGAAAGAAATTGCGGACATGATAGGCGTAAAGCAGTCGGACGTTGTTCTGGCTCTTGAAAGCATTACAGACCCTGTTTCTTTGTACGAGCCTGTTTACTCGGACGCAGGCGACACGCTTTACGTTCTCGACCAGGTGGGAGACAAAAACGATGACACCAACTGGCTTGATGAAATTTCCCTAAAAGAAGCCATTAATATGCTCCAGCCCAGAGAAAAAAATATCCTTTACCTGCGTTTTTTCCTTGGCAAAACGCAGGTTGAGGTAGCAAACGAAATAGGCATTTCTCAAGCGCAGGTTTCCCGACTGGAAAAAAATACTCTCTGCAAGATAAAAGGGCAAATATAAATGAAAAGGATAGAATTTTTTGATAATTCTATCCTTATTTTTTATACCCATTCGCTTTTATGTTCCCGTGCTGAATATTTATTCATTTCTAAGTTTAAAAAATGTGTTCCAATGAACTACTCCGCAAACCGGAAGTTAAATCAATGACCTCTTATGTCAAATTCGTGAAAAATTGTGTTATTATTCCCCCATGAATAAACAATATAATAATTACTTCCGTCTATATCTGTTTTGAATGTCAACTTTGCATGTTCAATTGTTCTTATATCTGTATTTATCTGATTTTCAACTATAAATTTCCATTCACTGTATGCAAATTCTAAATAGTATTCCTTTAATTCATATAAAGAGAGTTCACTTTTAATTAGAATAGCTCCAAAATATTGCATTCCATTACCGTTTCCAACCAGTTTTCCTGATTTATATATAGACTCAATAAATTCTGTGCTGTTTGGAAGCGGTAAATCTAAAAGTTCATTTGCCGTTTTTTTCGCAATACTATCATTTATAATTGGGGCAGCTATCAAAACAGAAGAAAAAATAACCGCCATAGTTAAAACAACAATAACTAATACTTTTTTCATTCATATCACCTGTTCAAATTGGGACTATTTTTTATAATTCCATACGCATTTCCGTGTTGCCGCGCTCTATAAAGCCTTTTTTTAAGTACACAGGCTTGCCAATATCCGTTGCGGAAAGGTCTATACAGGTTATGCCCTCCGCTCTTGCATCGGCAATGAGCCTGTCCAGAAGCATTGAGGCAATACCCATACAGCGGTATTCTTTTACAGTGTAGACATTCATAAGGTAACAGGTCTTTCCGCTTAAAAAGTGCACGCTGGCAGGCTTTTCAAGGCGTACCATAAAAATTGACGCTGCTGTCTCACCGTCAACCTCCGCAAGGTAGGCGGTAAAATCATTCCCGATATGTTTTTCAAAATAAATGGGAAGCTGGGCGTTTAATTCTTCCGTCTGTTCCTCGGTAAGCTTCCCCTCGATATCGGTCTGATAAAAAAAACGAAATTTTATCAGCGTATCAATATCGGACTTATCCGCTGTCCGTACAGTTATATTCATTCATATCTCCCACCTTAAAAAAGAAAACCGTCTTGAATAATCAAGACGGTCTGCCTGCGGGGGATTTCCCCGTTGGAGGCGCCACCCGGATTTGAACCGGGGAATCAGGGTGTTGCAGACCCACGCCTTACCACTTGGCTATAGCGCCATACCGATACTGCTAAAAAGCAGATATTGCGCACCCACCCGCAAATAAAACAGTATCAGCTTTTGGAGCGGATTACGGGGCTCGAACCCGCTA
>CAMWVF010000314.1 GCA_947177545.1 uncultured Clostridia bacterium
TCTGTCGAAATTGGGACGTGGTTTCCGATCAGCTTTCGATAATGTTTGCGGACAGGAAGTACGCGTAAACTGATTTCCTCTCTTAATATTTTTCCTGCAGTGTGAAACGGTATTCACGCTGCGGCGCGCATACCGTTTCACACTGCGGGAGCAGCTCAATTAAGAGGAAATCACAAATCTTGCTTGCCCTGCAAGACGTACTTTTGTCTTATTGGATTTGTTTTTACACAAAATTTTTGGGAGTGCCTTCCCTCTATTTTTATAGTTCTTATTTATCCATTTTTTCTTTTTCTACAGCTTCAAGCTCCTTTATTCTTTTGCGTCTGCACAGCGCCAGCACCAAATAATATACCGTGAAACCGAGTTGCAGAACAATGACTGTTATAAACGGGGCAAAGTCCGATACAAACTGCTTTGAACCCCAATCAAGAAAATCACGCTGTCTAAGTCTGCTGATAAAGTAAATAAGAAAGGATGTAAGCCAGCAAGCAGAGCATATTATACTCATGTTGAATTCCTTTTTTACTTTGGAAAGATCAATCTCCTCCGAGGTATAAGCAGGCGGGAATTTATCCTTTTCTTCAAGCTTTTTCAGGCTGCGTATTTTTAATACGTGCCTTAAAACCATTGCCAGTATCGGTATAAAACATAAAATACATATTGCAGAGCATACGACGCTTAACTTGAACATTTCACCGCTTGCAGTAACAGCTGCGCCTGTGCCGATGTAAACAGACTCTATCAAAATAATTATCAGCATGGGGACAGTTTTCCAAAGCCGCTTTTTCTCGGCGGCAACGCGGCTGTCAAGGCTTGTATAGATAGGCGGAAAATCCCCCTTGTCCGCTGCCTTGCGGAAGTAAAGCTTGCCGTTTGCACAGCAGATAAATTCCGCCTCGTAGGTACCCGTCACAAACATCACATAGGGCGAGGTTATTTCGTCCAGAACCTCCATTTCGGGATTGTAATCAATACGGCAGACATACTTTTTTCCGCAGGGTTCAAAGGTGTATTTGTCCGCAAAAACACCCCACTCGATCTTCTTCAGCACAAGTCCTCCCGCGCACATTTCATTGAGCCAGCTTTCCTCATTTTCAAGGTCGTGAAAACGCTTTTTGTATACGTATTTTTCAGACATTTTTATTCCCCTCCCTTTTCGTCAAGGATTTTTTCAAGCTCCTTAATTTTTTTGCGTTTTTGCAGCGCAGCAGGAATAAACCATACCACGTCAATGACAGCGCAGAACAAGGCAATTATGCTGAAAACAAATCCCATTCGCCCGAACACCGTGTCCGAATCAAAGGTGTTGTAAATGTTGAGACCGCAAATGCACATTATCGGGAAAGCACAAAATGAGCAGCTCACCGTTTTCCAAAAAAATTTTTTCTCCGCCTCGATACGGCTGTTCAGGTCGGTGTAGACAGGCGGGAAATCCCCGTTTTCCGCAGCCTTTCGGAAGTATACCTTGCCGTTTGCAAGGCAGACAAATTCGCATCCGTAGGTCTCCGTCACAAATTTTATGTACGGCGAGGTCAGCTCCTCCAGTGCACCCTCCATGTTGTAATCCTCGCGGTAAACGTACCTTTTATCGCAAGGCTCAAAACGGTATATATCCTTAAAAACACGCCATTTTATTTCTTTCAGGGCAAGCCCCTTTTCGGACATTTCATTGAGCCAGCTTTCCTCATTTTCCATGTCGTAAAAGCGTTTTTTGTACTCCAAATTCCTATTCATGTTCAGTCCTCCTTAAAGTTCGCAACGATCTTCTCACCGTTTTCCGCAAGCTCCTTAAGACGTTCTATCTCGTCGAAAACAGCCTGCCTGCCAAGCTCTGTGATGATGTACTCCTTTTTCCGTCCCCCAGAAAATTCGCTCAGCGGCTTTATCCATTTTTTTGTGCAGAGTGTGTTCAGCGCACCGTACAATGTGCCTGCACCCAGCTTGACGCGTCCCCCTGACATCTCGTCTATTTTCTGCATTATTCCATACCCGTGATTAGGCTCAAACAACGACAAAAGCACATAGTACACGGCTTCCGTCAACGCTCCCCTGTCAAAGCTTTCAGGCATTTTATCATCTCTCCTAACGTTTATTCTGCGTATCTATCAAAACCATTTCACATTCACGGCAGTACCAAGAGTACCTCGGTTCATTATCGAATATCGATCTGCCTATGGGAAAAACTTTTCCTCCTGCTTTTTCCACGGCTTTTTTTGTTGCTATATGCGTTTTCTCAAAAAATTCATTGGTCGCCCAAAAAATTTTTTCACCAAAATCGCTCCTCATAAGGTGGGACGTTCCGCCTCTTTCCATTTCTTTTTCGCAAACCGGACATTTCATAACGATCTTCCTTTCTATCTTTTACCGCTATATCAGCTGCTGTTATAACATCTGACGTTATATCGGCAACCGTTATATTTATTATATCGGCAGACGATATAATTGTCAAGAGTATTTTAAGAAAATTACTCACAATTATTTTCAAAAAAATTGTACAAAGCTTACAAATAAAAAAGAGGACAGAACCTTTTACAGTTCTATCCTCTTGCCTCTTAGTTTCTTACTTCTGTCAGCAAATAAAGTCCCGCCGCTGAACAACTGTAATCCTCAGGCAGAGCAAGGCTCTTATCCCAGCCGTGGTGGAAAAGCGCGCCTGTTACCTGGAAAAACATTTGCATATCCCAGTGGAGAAAATTGCTCATCATATCCCTGCGGACGTAAGGCATGAGCCGCTTTTCAACGCCCTCGCCGATAATGTCCGCATAGTCTTTTGCAAGGTCTTCTATTTCCGTCCTTATAATTTCGCAAAACTCGTTGTGGACTGCCTTTCCGAAAATAGGGAGCTGTACGATAAGTCCGTCCCCCTCTTTTTTCAGCAGACCGTTTTTCAGGAAGCACGCCGCCTTTTCCTCCTCGTATGCCGTCAG
>CAMWVF010000315.1 GCA_947177545.1 uncultured Clostridia bacterium
CACCCGACGTCTCCCGCGTTCTGGATAGCCGCAATTGTGGAGGTAGTGTTTGCTGTCGGCTCAGCGGCGGTGTATTATTTTTACAAAAAAAGACATAAAAAATCAGAAGATGACAGCGAAAACCCTTGACAAATACGTAATAATTGTGTATAATGTAAGAATAATTTTGAGTAATTCCCCAATGAGGAAGGAGGACGTTTTTTATGAAATGTCCGTTTTGCGGCTTTGAGGATACAAAGGTAGTTGACTCCCGTCCGGTGGACGGAAAAAAACGCCGACGCAGGGAGTGCGTCCGCTGCGGAAAGCGTTTTACTACATATGAAGCGGTGGAAATGCCTGTCCAGCTTGTGCTGAAAAGGGACAATACTATCGAGCTTTTCGACAGGAACAAGCTGATAAAGGGTCTTTCAACGGCGGTGAAAAAACGTCCGGTTTCGGTGGAGGATATAAACAGGATAGTTGAAAGCGTTGAAAGCCATTACGCAAACAGCATGGAAAATCAGATAACCTACAGCGAGATAGGCGATATAGTCCTGCAAAATCTTAAGGAGATAGACCAGGTGGCATACGTTCGCTTTGCCTCGGTGTATAAGGATTTCAGCGATGTTGAAAGCTTTATAAACGTTATCTCCGAGCTCAAGTCTGAGCCGTGACCCTTTCGGGCGTACTATGTCAATAAAAATCAAATGCTCCCGTGGGTAACATACTTCAATAAAGTCATCTGTCAGTAAGGCTAAAGTTTACTAAAAGCCGTCCGAAAAAAACCTAAGCTTTTTCGGACGGCTTTTGTTATGCGGTGGAGTTGGCAACAACAGTGCCAAGCATTGTTGTTGCAGGCATTGTTATTCCCCATATTATTATTTGTTCAGCGCCTAAAACAGTAATATGAGTTGAATTTGGGAATGATATGTATGACGTATTAAAACCGCCTTCATTCAGTATATATTGCATAGGTGATTTGTTCGCGGCAAAGGTTGACGGGTCTCTTGCAGCAGTTACAATATGCTGTGTGTTGATAAGGGCGCTTCCCTGATAGGCAAACCAGGGCTGCTCTGTCTTGATGTATAAATGAGAAACAAAAATATAGTTCCAATGTGTATAGGCGTAGGGAAGCTTTATATGGTAAGGATCCCGCGATGCGCTTTTGTTAAAATAAATGTTATGCTCGTAAATTTTGTCAACGGTTATGCCGCTTCCCGAAGCAATGGCGGAAATTATTCCGTTTGCATTTGCTGTAATGGTAGTGCCGTCCACCTTTACACCGCCGAGGACGCTTTTTGAAGCTGTGGGCAGGGTGTACACTGTGTCGGTAAACTTCGCGTTTGCGGGGACGTTCGCGCCGACGGTAAAGCCGCCGACAGTTGCTGCGTTTCCGCCGTTTGCGGGGAGAGATGAGGGTATCGCGGAAATATCTGCCTTGCTGTCAAGAACGTCCTGCAAGCCGCTGACGTTTGCTATGGTGTGACCGTGAGAGTTGTCCGCAACAGATATAATACCGCTGTTTGCGGAAATTGTGGAGCCGTCTGCCATAACGCCGCCCAGAACGCTTGTTGTCGCCTCGGGAAGAGTGTAGACCGTATCTGTGAACTTTGCGTCTGCGGGAACGTTTGCCGCCACGGTAAATCCGCCTACCGTATCCGCGTTTCCGCCGTCTGCGGGGAGAGATGAGGGTATTGCGGAAATATCCGCCTTGCCGTCAAGAACGTCCTGCAAGCCGGTAACGTTTTCAATAGTGTGGCTGTGGGAATTGTCCTCAACCGAAATTGTGCCGCTTATTGAGGAAATTGTCGTACCGTCCACAATTACGCCTCCGAGAGCGCTGTCGGTAGCCGCAGGGAGTATGTAGCCGCTGTCTCCGTTTCCGCCGCCGCTTACGCCGACGGCGGAAATAACGCCGTTCTTTGCGGTAATGGTCGTGCCGTCCACCTTAACGCCTCCAAGTACCGTAGCGGTTGCTGCCGGGAGCACGTATTTTTCTCCCGAGCCTGCGACTGCCGAAATAACGCCGTTTCCGTCGGCGGTAACTGTAGTGCCGTCAACTCTTACGCCGCCCAGAACGGTTTCGGAGGCTTTCGGCAGGGTGTAAACTGTGTCCGTGAATTTTGCGTCTGCGGGAACGTCCGCTTCAACAGTCCTTCCGCACACGGTGTTCACCGTGACCTTGCCGTCCTCCGCAACGGAAATATCGCCTCCGGACAGCACCCCGCCGATTTTTTCCTCGGTCGCGGCAGATATTCCAAACGCGTTTGAGACAGCGTCCTCGGCGCGTTTTGCCGCGTCCAGAGCCTTTTGCGCTTCAAACTGAACTTGATTGAGGTACTGCTCCGTGACGGTTTTGGGGGGAATAAATTCCGCCCTGCCATCGGCGTTTATCCTGACGGGGGAGGAGGTGAACTTGATCTGTGCGGAGTTGTCGGGAGCTGCGCCCGCAAGTGTAAGGGTGAGCAACCCGCTTTCCGCCGCAAATGCGGGAGCGACGTTCCATACAAGCCGTATGGACTTTTCACCCGCAGGGTCTTTCGCGAGAACCTGTTCAGCCATTGCCTCGCCGTCTTCGGAGTAAGCCGTCATGCGGAAGCTGTATTCCGACAGGTCAGCCCCGTCATGCCAGCGGTCAAGGGTAATGCCGATAATGTCGGCGTTGTATTCTCCCTCGGTAATGGTCTTGTCAATACGTTCAGTAAAAAGCCGTTTGCCGATAACTTTTAATTCCATAAGATTTTCCTTTCATGTAGATTTGTTCCCATAATTTCAGTATAGCGGCGTATTTGCCGCATATCAAGGCTTTGTGGGATTTTTTGTACAGCGTTATAAAAGTTGCACGGCAAAAAACTATTAATTTGTTTGCTAAAAAGTTTTAAATAATTATTCATTATTAATTGTTAATTATTAATTATTTTTCCTTGACATTACGATGGAAATG
>CAMWVF010000316.1 GCA_947177545.1 uncultured Clostridia bacterium
TATAAGGAAGTAAGCGGTGCAAGAGATTACAGTCCAAAATCTCTTGAAGTCAGCACTATGGTCGGAGCTGTCCTTGACGCTCCAAAGGATTTCACCGTAACAACTGCCGACGGCACCGTTAACATGACATGGTCTGCTGTTCAGGGTGCGGAGGGTTATATTATCCACGCTTCTTCGGGCGGAAGATACTACCAGTTTGACGTCAGCAGAGTAAACTATACTCACTCCGACTTGAATAACGGCGATGTGTGGACATACTATGTTACCGCTTACAAGACCGTAAACGGTTCAAGGACTTACAGTAACCCATCGGAATCAAAAACTGTTACAATAGGTATTTCTCTCAATTCCGCCGTTGACCTTACGGCAACTGCGGGCAACCGTCAGATAGACTTGACATGGACGGCTGTAAACGGTGCGGACGGCTACGTTGTTTACCTTTACAACAGCTCCACTATGGAATTTGAGCCTATCACTGTTACTTCCAGGACAAACTACTCTCATGTGGGTCTGAAAAACGGTAAGCAGTACACATATATGGTTGCTCCATATAAGAATATCAACGGTAAGCGTTTTTACGGCGATTATTCAATGTCCGTTACAGCGATACCCACAACGGGTTCCATTACGGATATGGATCATGAGTTGATCGTTAAGGGTACTGCTCCATACGGCATTTCTCACAGCGAATACATTACTGCTGTGTCTAATCACGGCGCTTTTGATGAGTCAGTTGACGTTTACTTCTCTACCAACAGAGAGTCCACGCAGGCAGTAAGAGACGTTCTTAGAAATTATGCGGACGGTCTTTCAAGCTTTATCATTTATCCTTTTGATATAAGTATTTACAGAGAAAACACCTACATTGAGGTCGACCCTGCGGACGGCTATACCGTTACGGTAACAATGCCTGTTCCGGACAGACTTATTGCATACCGCGATTATATCACGGTTGTGCATATCGGTGACGGCGTTGAGGAGTCTGAAGAAATTTCCTTGGCGGAGGACTGGTTTGACAACTATGACCAGCGGCTGGAAGTTCTTCCCTGCGCAATTGTTGATATTGACAACGTTTGGTGCGTGCAGTTCAAGTGTTCAAGCTTCTCTCCATATGCTCTTGTAATTTACAAGGAGCATATTCAGGACGTTGCTTCAGGCGGCGGTCTTATGGATACGGGTTTTGCGGACACATTCAACTCGGGAGTACTTCTTTTCACGGCTCTTCCTGACATATTGCCGAACAACCGCAAGCTTAAAATTGTACAGAGCGGTTCAAAACGTTATCATATCAAGAGCGTTACAAAAAAATAATTTTCGGTTTTTCGGGCAGTTATCTATAATGGGTAACTGCCTTTCCGATAATTTATGCAAAAATTTTAAAAATTGTTTTTATTAGTGCGAACGGTAAAACTAATACTACTATAACGACAGTTCATAGGATTTGTAATCAAGGAGGGTTTTATGAAAATAGGAGAGGCAAGCCGCGTATATTCTGCGCAGATGAACAAACTGCGTGATAAGAAATATGAACTGACAGCGCAAAAAAAGGCTTTTGAAAACGGTGAGATTGATATGACTGACGAGCAAGCTGCCTCGCTTTTAAAGTCTATTGACCGCATTGAGCTTCAGTATGAAAAGGCTTCTGAATTTATTGAGGGTTTCAGTACGTACAAAACGCTGCTCTGGAATGCCGAGGCATCAAAACAGCAGAGCGACGCTATGGCTGAAAAAGCGGAAGAGGAGGCAAAGTGCATTGAAATAATGCGCAGGATCGCTCACGGAGATAAAGTACCGCCTTATGACGAACAAAAGCTGCTAAATTACAATGCGGAAATGTACCAAATGGCGAAAAATATGGCATTGCTTGCGGAGAACGAAAAACGCAGGGAGCACGATAGTCTTTGGGACGAGGACGACGAAAAGCCGATAAATGAGATGTCACCGGACGATGTTGTGGATAATAAGGAGTGTTCAATGGAAATGCCTGCGGAAATCATGGCAGATGATTTTTCCGCTGAATAGTAATCAAAGCTGTTATAATTATTTAAATTTGTTAGTCTTCCCCTGTAAGATTAGGGGGAGACTTTTTTAATAGGTTACAATTTGGTTACAAATCAAAATTTTCCTTGACATTTACTGTGTGATGTGTTATAACTGTATTATAGCAAATAGTACAGTTGATACAGTAAAGAGGTGTCTTATGATATTTTATGCAATCGAAAGCTGTGGCAGGGAAGACCTGCTTGCAAAGAGACGGAGAAGTCCAAAATACTCGCCGCCGCTAAACGGAAACTTTTCAAAAGAATTTTTCAGCGTCATTAAAGAAAGGGTGAACTATATGTACAATATTGATTTGCAGAGCAGAACGCCGATATACGAACAGCTCTACAAAAAGGTGGTGGAGCTTATTTTACGGAACGAGCTTAAACCGAACGACAAGCTGCCGAGCGTACGTGAGCTTGCAAAGGAACTGGGTGTAAATCCCAACACGGTGTCAAAGGCGTTTCAGCTTCTGGAGCGGGACAAGGTGATATACTCCCTTGCGGGACGGGGCAGCTTTGTTTCCAACGTCAGCACGGATTCGGTAAAGGAATCTGCATTGGAGGATTTTGACAGAGCCGTTTCAGAGGCTCTTAATGTTGGAATTACCCAAAAGGAGCTTACCGACAGAATAAACAACGGAGATGTTAAGCCATGACAACTGCCAAAAAGAAAAAACGCAGCGGCGGCTGCAGCGGAGCAATAGTCCTCATAGCAATCGTTTTAGCCGCGGGTATTGGTTTCGGAAAGATTTTTGAGAGGTTGGAAAAACTTCCCGAATACGGTTATGAGACTGCGGTAAATGTCAATGTCACGACAGCAAAAGTCCCCGAAAACCGTTTCCTTATTCTGGTGAACGGTGAAAATAAAATACCAGAC
>CAMWVF010000317.1 GCA_947177545.1 uncultured Clostridia bacterium
ACCGCAAAGGTATTGCCCGATAAGGACAGCACAAAGGGTCACGATACACAGGAACGTTCAGAAAGCGGGGCGAGATAATGGCAAATCAAGCTCCGAGAAAAAAGGATATGTGGGACTATGCCCCATATATTGTAGTTGCTGTTTTTTGTATGGTTGTCGGAACGTGGGCAGGGTATGTTGTTGATGTTACAGCGAGTCCTAAACGAGGTGTGCAATGGCTAAAGGCACTTGAAAGTATGAGCGACTATATGAATGTATCCTCTTTTTCAGCAGCATTTAAAGCTATTTTAATTTCCTCACGTGTACGAATGGGTGCATTTTGGGGAGCGCTGATAGGAGTAATGATATTTCTCTACAATCTTACCAAAAAAGAAAAGAGATACCATAGAAAAGGCGTTGAACATGGCTCTGCGCGTTGGGGTACTAATGAAGAAAAACGCACTATTGCCGATGTTAATGATTTTTACAATAACGCCATACTTGCCTCAGATATTTTCCTTGTCATAGACAGGAAAAAGCGTGATGACAATATCGCTGAAAAAAGCAAGCAGAAAAAAAGTTCAAACAAACCCAAACCAACGCCCAAAGCGGACATTACCAATTCCGATAAAAAAATATCCGTATCGTCCATTGCAAGTAAAAAAGGAAAGGCTAAAAAAATTCAAACAATGCTTAACCTTAATATGCTTATTTTAGGCGGTTCAGGTACTGGTAAATCAAGGTTTTTCGTAAAACCCAATATTATGCAGTGTAATACTTCCTTTGTCGTAACAGACCCATCGGGCGAACTGTTAAAATCCTGCGGAAAAATGCTTGAAAGAATGGGGTATGACATTAAGGTTTTTAATATTGACGATATGCGGCATAGCTGTAACTATAATCCTTTTCATTATATTTATGACTATGACGGCAGCGTAAACGAAAACTATGTTATAAAAATGATTAACACCTTTATGGAGAACACCAAAGGAGAAGGACAGGGCGGCGATCCCTTTTGGGACGATTGTACACGGCTTCTTTTATCAGCAATCAGCTTTCTCATAGTAGAAGCTGCCGAAGCAGATAAAAATAATAATGCAGAAAATAAAAGTAATGATAAAAATGCTGAGCCGAATTTTCCTCTTGTTCTTGAATTTATCCATAAAGCAAAGATTGTCGAGGGAAAAGAGGAAGAACAATCAGACCTTGACAAAGCCTTTGAATTACAACGTGAACGGCTTCCCAATGCGCTTTCCGTACAATATTATGATGAATTTAAACAAGCCGCAGGGAAAACAATGCAGTCCATACTTATCAGCACAACAACACGTTTGCAGTACTTTAAGCTTGCACAGGTGCGTAATCTTGTACATACTGATAATATAGGACTTAATACGTTGGGAGACAAAAAAACAGCATTGTTTATCATTATCCCCTCTTCCGATACAACATATAATTTCCTTGCAGCTATGATGTACACACAGTTATTCGATACACTTTATAGCAGAGCAATAAAAAGTGAAAAAGGCAGACTTGATAATCACGTCCGTTTTATCTGCGATGAATTCGCGAATACTGGTAAAATTCCTGATTTTGAAAAGATTCTTGCTACTTGCAGAAAGTTTGAAATCTCTATACAAGTAATCTTACAAAACCTTTCGCAGCTTAAACGGCTTTATGAAAAGTCGTGGGAAGAAATCCCCGGCAACTGCGATACCACAATATTCCTCGGCGGCAAAGACCAAACAAATAACGAGTACATAATGAAAGAACTCGGAAAAGAAACTATTGACACAATGAACATAAATAAGACGCGTTCTAAAAATGACAGTACAGCATATAATGACGGAATTATGGGACGTGAGCTTATGCAGCTTGACGAGCTTGCCACAATGCCGAATAACGAGTGTCTGGTGCTTATACGAGGAATGCGACCGTTCAGAACGGACAAGTTTGATATTGTTAATCACGAACGGTACTCTATGCTTGATGAGGCTAACGAAACAGATAACACATATTATCTTGAAGCGAATGTGGAGACGGATACAATAACCGAGGTTGTACATATTGGCGGCGAATATATTGATGAAAATGTACTGCCTAAAAACTTGCCGCAATACAAGTTCAGAGTTGTTGACGGCAACAACAATTTTGTCACTCCCGTTTCAGAACTTGACAAAAATTATTCGGCTGAAATAAACGCTGTTTTTGCGAAAATGCAGACATATTCAACGGCATTTTAAAAATCCCCACTGGGGAAATTTAAGGAGGTGGGGAATGTGAAAATTGAGGAAAGTTCAAAAGATGAAATGTATAACTCTATTATGAAAATAATAAAAAACGGCGGTGAAGCCGTTGTCAGAAAGCGTTCCAAAAATGGAGAGAAGTACATAGAAATTGTTGAACAGAAATATGGAGCAAGTCAAAAATTTGCTGTATTGACAAATAAATAAGGCGTATCTGAATGGAGATACGGAACAGCTGATGGAGCTAAACGGTATAGTGATATATCGTTTAGCTCCTTTTTTATTTTCAGATATCAACGGGGCAGCCCGATTGATAAATATAAAAATTTTTATATCTTTAAGGAGGACGTTCAGATGAAGAACGAAATAACAGTCAAGGTGCAAAATTCCTTGACAAAGCTTGAAGTGAAATCAGCACTTCTTGTGAACAAATATTGGGAACAGACAAAGAAAAATATTGTAGAAATTCTGCAAACAAGATGGGGCAAATATGCTTTGGCAATACCACTGGCTATAAACGGTATGTCAATAAGGGCATATGCTGATGGTGTGGACGCACAGGGAATTTTGGATTCAATTATGAAGAATTTGAAGCCCGGCGTAATTGCACTTGGTTCACTTGTTGCCGTTGTCGGAGGTATACAGCTTGGTAAGGGATTTACAAGAGATGACGCGGACGCTAAAGCTTCTGGA
>CAMWVF010000318.1 GCA_947177545.1 uncultured Clostridia bacterium
GAAATGGAAGCTTATCGGCTGAATTTCTCCTGTCTCCTTTTTGTCGTAAAAGCCTTTCGTTCGACTGAACCATTCGTCATCTATCAACTTCGGGTCGGTGGGTCTGAAATAGATAACGTTATTGTCATAGGCTTCCTGACAGTACGCCTTGTACCCGCTGACATATTCGGGGCAGCGTTTTATTAGTTTCAGCATAACAATTGCTCCTTTTTAGAAATCAAAAATTAGAGGACAGATGTTAGAATTTGTCGCCGAAATGCCTGCCATAGATAACTGTCCAATAAATTGAAATTTATCTGCAAATGAACATACCATATTCCTTTGGAACTTTCAAAATTCCATCAACCATATTTTGTTCTAAAACTTTTTTAATGACATCACTATTTATATTACTAATACCTGTCATACCGGTAAGTGAGTATAAATAATCCAGCATATCATCTATATTTGTGACCTCTAATGAATCAATATATTCCGACATTTCTATTGACGAAAAAAATTGCGCGAGTATTTGCTTTCCATTTTGAAGCGTGAAATTTTTATTTACCCTATCTTCTGCTCCATAAGATTTTAGCAAATCGACAATAAATCGCACAATGCCATGCTCACCATAGGTAGCACAGTAAAAATTGCCTCCTTCTTTCAAAACTCTTTTAACTTCAGACAGTCCCTTTTTTAAATCGTGAACATGAAACAGCATCATATTTGCTATTACAATATCAAAACTGCTTGATTCAAAGGGAATTTCCTGAATATCAACAGCTTGATATGTAACATTCTGAAAATTTCCTATATTATTACGAGCAGTTTCAATCATTCCTTCTGAAAAATCTGTCAGCACAAGTTCTGAACATTTATTTAAAAGACTTATATTGTTTTTCCACATATCTCCGGTACCGCAGCCAAGTTCTAATATCCTCATTCCCTCGGTTATTTGATAATGAGATACGATCCAATTCCCAAATCCTTGCTTATTAACAGAATATTTATCATGAATAGATATTCTTGTATTCAAGTTTTCTGCATTTTCGTATTGTTTTTGAACGACTTCTTTATCATTTATTACGCTCATACGTTACTCCCGTAAATTCCGATTTATCGCTCTGCTTAGAAACGAAAATCCCTGCTGCCGTTTTCGATTTTGGCAAGATTATCCACAACAATACCCCGAACCTTTTCATCGGGTACATTCTTTATCTCGCTTTCGATAAGCTTGACGCCAACCTCTTTGGTGTTGTGACTTGCGCAGTCCATAAGGTCTCCTTAATATTTATACAGTTAATGGCAGTAAACAACCATTGTCAAATCGTCGCTATAGCCTTTTTCATTGACAGACCGTTCTATTACCGAATTTATAAGAGTATCAATGCTTTCCGACAAGCTATCGGTATCAATATTTTCCCCAATAAACTCGGGACTGATATTGTCGCTTACCCCATCGCAGCAAAGCACAATAATGTCACCTTTAGAAAGCTGTATTTCCTCTGCCGAATAGGACGGCACGACTGTCGGGATAAACGTGTCAAACATTGACCACATATGCTCGGGAAGCTTGTGTATCGCTTCTTCAAGCTGTTCCGCAGAAAAAAATCCTAAGTCTATCAGGTTCTGATATGTTTTCTTCGGCTTCGCAACTCGGACAGCGGTTTTATTATGCAGAAAATATGCGGGCGAGTCCCCTGCCGCAGCGACATAGGCCGTATTACCGCAAACCACACAGATAATAAGAGTTCCGAAAACAAGGCTTTTTCTGTTTTGGGAAATTTCCGTCAGCCTGTTGTTTATCTGCCAAACCATTTTATTGAGGTAGTCTTTCGCGGACAGTCCCGACGAGGAAAAGGGGTTATTTTTTATGGTTTCGGCGCAGGTTCTCGACATAATTACCTTGCCCTCTAAACCCGCGCCCGACGCGCCGTCGGAAAGCATAAAAACTGTATTGTCGGGCGAAATATAAAAGGAATCTCCGTTTATACCGCTTGTTCCCACAAGGCTGTTTCCGTAGCATTTTGACATAATATCTGCCTCCAAGCAGGACGGTCTGAATTGACATGGAGAACCGTCTTCTGCAAAATTAAAAAAAATCAGTAATTAAAGAACAGTAACTTTACTTCCTGTTTGGTTTTCTTTTGATTTTCAGCAGCCTAATGAAATCATTAAACAAATAAGTATCCACAGGTTCAAACATTATCCATTTTCCGTCATGGTAAGTTTGCGCTCCGTCATATATTTCCTGAACTTCTTTTGAGTAATTTTCCCTGTCTGCTTCAAATTTTAACCGTTCATCTTTACCAAAGATAATCATAAAACCCACACAGTTTTCTCTTGCATATAATGCACACAGCGTTTTACCGCCGCGGCGGTATTTATATTCATATTTCCATGCTTTACCGCCTTTATCCCACAAACGATCCATATCATATGTTTCATCAATTAAAGCGCATAACTTATTCCATACATCATACAGAGATTTGCCAACCAAAGCTGTCATTTCTTCTTCATTGGGTATCGTATCAAGCATATTAGTCCTCCTATATTTAACGCTCCGTTTAAAAACGGAAATCCCTGCTGCCCTGCTCGATTTTGTCAAGATTATCCACAACAATACCCCTGACCTTTTCATTTGGAACGTTCTTTACCTCGCTTTCGATAAGCTTAACTCCAATATCACGGGTGTTGGGACTTGCGTAGTCCATAAGGTACTCTTTAAGTGTCATAAGGGCGTTTGGGTGACAGCAGTTCTGTATCTGACCGTTTTTGCACAGGGACATGAACCTGTCTCCCGTTCTTCCCTCACGGTAGCAAGCCGTACAGAAGCTGGGGATATAGCCGAGTTTCATAAGCCAGTTGACAACCTCGTCCAATGAACGCTGGTCGGACACGTCAAACTGCTCGGTGTCGTGTGGTCTTTCCTCGGA
>CAMWVF010000319.1 GCA_947177545.1 uncultured Clostridia bacterium
ATCGGGAGTTTATATAATTACAGCAATTCTACTTTGAAAATATAAACAAAATCCTTCACCAAAATCCATATACGCAAGATTTCGGCTCTGATTTTGTATATTTTCTCTGTGGAATGGCTGAAGAACACAAAAGTGGGCAAGCTTTCTGCAAGTATAATCTTGCCTCTTGCTTCTGAATTTCTAATAGTAAAGGAATGATCATTTTGGAAAGATACGATTACGCCGCTGCCGAAAAGAAATGGCAGCAATACTGGGAGGAGCATAACACCTTTAAGGCTGAAACAGGCGGCAAAAAGCCCAAGTTTTACGCTCTTGTTGAATTCCCGTACCCATCGGGAGCAGGTATGCACGTGGGTCACATAAAGGCTTATTCGGGACTTGAAGTTGTCAGCAGAAAACGCCGTCTGGAGGGCTATAACGTACTGTTCCCCATAGGCTTTGACGCATACGGTCTGCCTACTGAGAATACCGCCGTGAAAACAGGCGTACACCCAAGAGTTGTTACTGACAACAACATAAAGAAATTCACAAATCAGCTGAAACGGGTAGGCTTTTCTTTTGACTGGTCAAGGGTAATCGACACCACAGAGGAGGACTACTATAAGTGGACACAGTGGATATTCCTGAAAATGTTCGAGAAAGGTCTTGTTTTTAGAGATAAAACACTGGTAAACTATTGCCCGAGCTGTAAGGTTGTTCTTTCCAACGAGGATTCACAGGGCGGCAAGTGCGACATCTGTCACAGTGATATCGTGCAGAAAACCAAGGAGGTGTGGTATCTCCGCATTACCGAGTACGCAGACAAGCTTCTGCAGGGTCTGGACGAGGTAAACTATCTGCCGAATATCCGTCTCCAGCAGGAAAACTGGATAGGTAAGTCCACAGGCGCGTTTGTGAATTTTGCTATTAAGGAAAACGGCGAGCAGCTCCGTATCTATACTACGCGCCCTGACACACTTTACGGCGTAACATTTATGGTAATTGCCCCCGAGCACCCCATTATAGAAAAGTACCGTGACAGCATTGCAAATATTGCAGAGCTGGACGCATACAAAGCCGAGTGTGCAAAGAAGAGTGAGTTTGAGCGTACACAGCTTGTCAAGGATAAAACAGGCGTGAAGATAGACGGTCTGACGGCAATCAATCCCATTACCGAAAAGGAAGTTCCCATATACATTTCCGATTATGTTATGATGGGCTATGGAACAGGCGCGATAATGGCTGTTCCCGCACATGACGGTAGAGACTACGATTTTGCAAAGAAATTCGGCATAGAGATAATTCCTGTAATCAAGGGCGGCGACGTTGAAAAAGAAGTTTACACCGGCGAGGGCGAGATGATTAATTCGGGTGTTCTCAACGGAATTTCCAATAAAAAGGAAGCTATTGCGAAAATGCTCGAGTTCATCGCTGAAAAAGGCTGCGGCGAAAAGGGTGTTCAGTATAAGATGAAGGACTGGGCATTTAACCGTCAGCGTTACTGGGGCGAACCTATACCTATTGTACATTGTCCCAAGTGCGGAATGGTTGCCGTGCCTTACGACGAGCTGCCCCTGAAGCTCCCACCTGTGGAGAACTTCCAGCCGGGTACTGACGGCGAAAGTCCACTTGCGAAAATTGACGAGTTTGTACATTGTAAGTGCCCCAAGTGCGGCGGCGACGCAAAGCGGGAGACCGACACAATGCCCCAGTGGGCAGGTTCTTCATGGTACTTCCTCCGCTACTGCGATCCTCACAACAACGAGGCTTTTGCTTCCCAAGAGGCTTTGAAGTACTGGATGCCCGTTGACTGGTACAACGGCGGCATGGAGCATGTTACCCGTCATATGATTTATTCCAGATTTTGGCATAGATTTTTGTACGACATGGGTGAAGTACCCTGTGATGAGCCGTATGCAAAACGTACAGCGCAGGGACTTGTTCTGGGACCTGACGGCGAAAAAATGAGCAAGTCCAAGGGTAACGTTGTTGACCCTAACGACGTTGTGGATCAGTACGGCGCGGACGTCCTGCGTGTTTATGTACTCTTTATGGGCGACTACGAGCAGGCTGCGCCATGGAGTGAGACCAGCATGAAAGGCTGCAAGCGTTTTCTTGACAGGGTATGGGCTTTGCAGGAAAAGCTTGTGGACGGCGACTCTTACCGTCCGGAGCTTACGTCCATCATGCACAAGACTATTAAAAAGGTCTCTGAAGATATCGAGGCAATGAAGTTCAACACCGCCGTTGCAGCAATGATGAGCCTTATCAACGAGGTTTACGATTTCGGCAGCATCAACAAAGCGGAGATGAAATCATTGTTGATAATGCTTAACCCATTTGCGCCCCATATTACCGAGGAAATGTACAATAAAATCTTCGGCGGAATATTGAATGAGCAGGAATGGGTCAAGTACGACGAAAAGCTCTGTGTTGACAGTGAAATAGAGGTAGCCGTGCAGGTCAACGGCAAGATAAAAGCAAAAGTAATGGTGCCCGCAGAAGCGGAGCAGTCCGCAGCTTTGGAGATAGCCAAGGCAGCGCCCGACGTTGCCGCAGCCATAGACGTCAAGAACATTGTTAAGGAAATTTATGTCAAGGGCAGACTTGTTAATATTGTGGTGAAGTAATTGTAAAAATTTACTATATTTACTTTTTCCGAAAAAAATTATGAATTTTTGTATAGTTTTTTTTAAATAGCTATTGACAAGAACGGTATAAATGAGGTATAATAAAATAGTTATCTCTTATATACTCTGCAAATGCTATGGCTTTGTTACAGTATGTATGGCGGCTTCGGGCTTTCGGGCATGACCTGTCGGCTCAGCGGGGCAACACCCGCGGCAGATTATTTCTGCAAGCAGATTTATCTGCAAGAAGTCTAATATATAAAACCTCTGCCGCAGGGCAAAGGGAGGGAATAAAATGGATGAAAT
>CAMWVF010000320.1 GCA_947177545.1 uncultured Clostridia bacterium
GGTAAATATTACGGTGCGGCTTTTCGGGGACGCCTCCGACGCTTATAGTTTAAAAAACGGTATTGCGGCGATGAACGGCGTGGTAGATGTTAAATTTATTTCGGGAGAATAGGTTACAATATTATATCTTAATTTTTATCAAAGGAGATTTTACAATGTCAAAGGTTGCAGTTTTAGGATATGGCGTGGTCGGCTCGGGTACAGTCGAGTTGTTCTACAAAAACAAGGAAAAAATTGTTAAAAAAATGGGCAGGGAACTTGACATAAAATATATTCTCGATATCAGAGATTTCCCCGACAGTCCTTATAAGGAAAAATTTACAAAAAGCATTGACAGTATCGTCGATGACCCCGAGGTAACTATCGTTGCGGAAGTTATGGGCGGCGTTGGGGACGCATATAATTATACCAAAAAATGTCTCGAAAAGGGCAAAAGCGTTGTTACTTCCAACAAGGAGCTGGTTGCCAAAAAGGGTGCGGAGCTGCTGAAAATCGCCTCCGAACACGGCTGTAACTTTCTGTTCGAGGCTTCCACAGGGGGAGCTATACCAATTATCCGTCCGCTGCACCAGTGCCTTGCAGGCAATGATATTACTGCAATTGCGGGCATTTTGAACGGTACTACCAATTTTATCCTTACAAAAATGATTAACGAGCAAATGAGTTTTTCGGACGCTCTTACTATGGCGCAGAAGCTTGGCTATGCTGAAAAAGACCCCACCGCCGATATTGAGGGTCACGACGCGTGCAGAAAAATCTGCATACTTTCTTCGTTGGCGTTCGGTAAGCACGTGTATCCCGAATGGGTGCACTGCGAGGGAATTACAAAGCTGACTTTGGAGGATTCCTGCTACGCCGAAAACTGGGGCGGAGCTATAAAGCTTATCGGCTCGGTTAAGCGCACCGAGGACGGAAAAATTTTGCCAATGGTACGTCCCGCATTCGTCTGCGGCGGCAATCAGCTTTCCCATATTTCCGACGTTTTCAACGGCATTATGGTGTACGGCGACGCTGTTGACGAGGTTATGTTCTACGGTCGGGGCGCGGGCAAGCTCCCTACCGCAAGCGCAATTGTTGCGGACATTGTTGACGCCGCAAAGATGAATGGCACGTCTATTTCACAGACATGGGAGGACAGCGACGACAACAGCTTTATTGCGGACTATAAGGAGGACGTTGTGCCTATGTACGTCCGTGTCAAGGGCAGCGACAAGGGAAAAATTTCCGCCGCTTTCGGGGACGTTGAGTACCTCACCAGAGATGGTCAGCCCGACGACGAACTGGCATTTATTGTAACTGCCATGCCTGAAAAAGACTTCGACAGCAAGCTTCCCGCAATAGGCGGCGAGGTGCTGGGCAATATCCGCGTCTTGGAACTGGATTAAGGAGCGGCAAATGATAAAAGTTCAAATTCCCGCCACCAGCGCAAATTTGGGAGCAGGCTTTGACGCTCTCGGGCTTGCACTGAATTACTACAACTACGTCAACATGGAGGAGTCCGACGGCATTTTCATTGAAAGTCTGGACGGCACGGCTGTCCCCACTGACGCTTCAAATTTGGTATACGACTCGGCGCACATTTTGTATGACATCTGCGGCAGGAAGCTGTCAGGTCTTAAAATTCAGCAGATAAACAATATTCCCATGGCAAGGGGACTTGGCAGTTCTTCTGCCTGCATTATTGCGGGACTTGTGGGTGCAAATCAGCTTATCGGCGAGCCTATGGGTCTGGACGATTTGGTGGATCTTGCCGCCCAGATAGAGGGTCACCCAGACAACACCGCTCCCGCTCTTCTGGGAGGAATTGTTACAGCGGTTTTTGACGGAAAGCGTGTCCATTGGGTAAAGCAGGAGGTTTTCACTACGCTGAAATTTGTAGTGGCTGTCCCCGATTTTGAACTGAAAACCGAAAAGGCGAGGGCTTGTCTTCCTTCGGAAATTTCCCACAGGGACGCGGTTTACAACCTTTCCAGAGCGGCGCTGTTCTCCGCTTCACTGCTGACAGGGAAGTACGAGAACCTGAAAACTGCCGTCAATGACAGACTGCACCAGCCCTACCGAATGGAGCTTATCGACCACGGCAAAGAGGTTTTCGATACCGCCTACAGTCTTGGGGCGTATGCCGCATATCTTAGCGGCGCAGGACCGTCAATAATGTCTATCGTGGACGCGGACAACGAATATTTTTGTGGAAAGCTTAGGTTTTTCCTTGACAAAATGGGGCTTGGAGCATGGGAAGTTAACGAGCTTCACATTGACAATATCGGTACAAGACTTTTAAACGAATAGAATTTATATGTATGAAAATATTTGAACGAAGCCTGTTGCCGAGGGGCAGCGCAGAAAATTCCTGCCTTTGGCTTCATGCTTCTTTTCGGGGAGAGAATTTTGGTGGAGATAGATTACTTTTCCGAACCTCGTGAAGAGGAGGATATAATCAGCCTGTACCGCGCGCTTGAATGGTACGGGTTAATGGGCTATACGGACGAGGATATCGACCGCGCAAACAAAAACAGCTTTTATTCGGTGTACGCTTATGACGGCTATAAGTTGGTAGGCTTGGGCAGAGTTGCCTCCGACGGGCTGACGGCGGCGGTCATGAGCGGTATATGCGTCCGCCCCGACTACCGCAGGAGGGGCATTGGCGAGCAGATAGTTACGCGGCTTGTATATTACTGCCAGTCAGGTGATAATAAGCTGAACGTCCAGCTTTTCTGCGAGGACAGCCTTATTCCTTGGTACACAAAGCAGGGCTTTGAACCCCATAATAGGGGTATGTGGAAAAAAATGGTGCTGCCCGAAGACAACTGCCGTTTACGGCGGAATTTCAAGAACATATACGGTATCGAGCAGATAAGTGATACTTCCTTTCATTTTTATTGGTACAATTTTGACGCTTTCGGCGACTTTAAATA
>CAMWVF010000321.1 GCA_947177545.1 uncultured Clostridia bacterium
TTTATTTTATCACAAGATTTTTCTTTCGTAAAGGTGGGAGTTATTTGACGCTTACGACGGACGAGAAATTGCATTTGCAGAAATAGTGACGGGCGGTGAGAATCATTGCTGATATGCAGACCTTCAAAAGTATATATTTCATCGTCAAATGTTGACATGAGAAAATCAATTGACGGATTAGCCTACATAGTGGAGCAGAAGTTTAAACTTCCCGCACAGTCTGATATGATGTTTGTATTCCATAACCGCCATTGCGATAAGGTCAAAATCCTTTATTGGGACGGCGACGGATTTTGTTTGCTATATAAACGTCTTGAAAGAGGTAAATTCCACTTTCCGAAACATATTACAGCAGATAAATATACTGTTTCCAATACCGAGCTTGACTGGCTCCTGCACGGTTTGAGAATTGAGGACATCAGACATTACGAAAAGATAAAAAAACAAAAGTTTTCCACTCAAAACAGCGATTTCAACATGGCATAATGCAGTAAATTCCACACTAATATTCTACATTGAAAAAGTCCGATTTTACGGGCTTTTTCTTGTGTTTTTCGATAAAATATGGTATAATTAAAGTATCAAAAATTTATCGGAAAGGAGTAGAATTTAATGGCAAAAGAACCTACCTATGAAGAACTTTTGATGCAAAATTCTCTCCTTAAAAAGCAGAATAAATATCTCTCGGAGCACACTGAAAGAGTTGAAAAACAAAATGAAAAATTATCGGAAGAAAATAAACTTTTGAACGCCGAGATCAAGCAGCTTACCATAGATTACAATTGGGCGTTGGAACAGCTTAAGCTTAGTAAGAAAAAAATATACGGAGCGTCCGCTGAGAAAATTGCTGCGGATTACGGTCAGATAAGCTTCTTTAACGAAGCGGAAGCTGAACGTACTCCTATGCTTCCCGAACCCAAGGTTGAAGATGTTGTCAGAAAGCCTCACAAGAAAAAGAAACGCAGTGCAAAAGAAATATACAAAAATCTTGAAGTAGTCGAGAAAATCTACGAACTGCCAAAGGAAGAACAGATTTGTCCAAAGTGCGATTCAGAAATGACTTTTATGAGGTGGGAAATCAAGAATGAAATTAAGATAATTCCTGCACAAGCACAGTTGATTGTTCATAAGAAAGCCGTATACGTTTGCAAAAACTGCGATAAAAACGGTATTGAGGGAAGTTTTAAAACAGCAGAAGCAGCCCCGTCTCTGATAGAAAAGAGTCTTGTTTCTCCAAGTCTTATGTCGTGGATAATGAATCAAAAGTTCTGTCTTGCACTGCCATTGTACCGTCAGGAACAGGAATTAAAACGTATGGGTATAAATCTTAGCCGACAAACTATGTCGAACTGGATGATTACAGGTGCAAAGCTTCTGAAACCGCTTTATGATGCTCTCCGTCAAAATCTTGTTTCACGAAATATTCTCCATGCCGATGAAACGGTATTAGAGGTCTTGAAGCTGTCAGACAGAGATAAGCCCTTAGACGCATATATGTGGATCTATAGAACAAGCCGACATGAAGAACACCCGATAGTTTTGTACGACTATGAGGTGGGACGTTCGGGAGAATATGCTGTGAATTTCCTTAAAGGCTTTTCAGGATACTTGCACTGTGACGGTTGGGGCGGCTACAACAAGTTAGAGCATATCAAACGCGTTGGCTGTCTTGTCCACCTAAGACGGTATTTCCTAAATGCCTTGGAGGTTCAGGAGGACAAACGGGATTATTCCACCGATGCGGGTAAGGGATTTCTGCTTATTGAAAAAATATTCAAAGCAGAACGTGTTGATCCCGATAAGCCCTCCGAAAAAACAAAATATACCGAAGCCGAGATCGCAGAGATCAGAAAGACGGTTCAACCAAAGCTTTTGAAAGACTTTTTTGATTTTTGCGAGGAATACCAAGGGAGAAGTCTGCCCAAAAGTCTGACAGGTACGGCGGTAAATCATGCGTTAAATCAGAAGGATACGTTTATGACTTTCCTTGAAAATCCAAGATTGGAGCTTTCTAACAATGCTGCGGAACGTGCTGTCAAACCTTTCGTTATCGGTCGCAAAAACTTCCTTTTTTGTAATACGCCTAACGGTGCTAATTCCTCGGCGATAATCTACTCTATTATAGAGACTGCCAAAGAGAATGGTTTGAAGCCTTTTGAGTATCTTGAATTTTTGTTTGAGAATATTCGGGTAGGGAATGACGTGGTGGAGCTTGTTCCGTGGAGTGAGAGAATTACTGAGAATTTAAGAGTGAAATAATCGCTTGCTGTGTTACTTGCGCAGTAGGCGGTATTGTTTTGAACCAAGTCGTGGATAAGGCAATGTGCAATTTATGTAAAAAATATATAATTTTAGTTGGAATATATTGATTTTTGTTATATTGTGTAGTATTATATAAGTATAATATTACAGTTATTTTTATGGATTGCTATAGTATAAGTCTATGTAATTATATCATAATATATCATAAATTTTTGCTGAAATCAAGTGCTTAACTGTTGCCCTACAATTGTTGAAAAACTATTGACATTTTGCCATTTATGCAGTATAATGTATTGTGTAATAGAAATTATATTTTAAGGTTGCCTATTAGGTGTATCAATTTAATAGATGAAAGGATGTGTATTTTATGTTTAAGGTTTTTGATGTGGCTTCATATATTTGTAATCGATACATGAGTGAAAATGGAACACGTATTGATGAAATGAAATTACACAAATTATTATACTTTGCACAGCGTGAATCTATAATTCAAACCGGCGAGCCATTATTTACTGAAGAATTTGAAGCATGGAAATATGGACCAGTATTAATAGAAATTAGGAAGCATTATAAAAACAATGATTTTAACAGTGAATATAATAGTGAGCAATTAAAGCCTATAATGGATAAAGTTTTTCTAGAGTATTCGCA
>CAMWVF010000322.1 GCA_947177545.1 uncultured Clostridia bacterium
GACTACTAGAAAACTCCCGTTTCGGGTTATACCGGGAGCTTTAAAATAAACACTATCGCTCCTGCAATGATATGCTATCAGTTTATGCCGAAAATGATAGCGCGGGGTTTCGGCAGAATTTTGAACACCACCAGCGGAATACGCCTCGAACCCGAGCAGGCGGGGTACTCCGCAAGCAAGGCGGCTCTTGATAAGATCACTATCGACCTCGGTTCAAAGGTTGAGGGTACGGACGTTATGATAAATCTCACCGACCCGGGCTGGTGCAGGACAGACCTTGGGGGCCCGCACGCTCCCAACGCTCCCGAAAGCGCGATTCCCGGAATTGTTGTTGGCGCGTTTGTTGACGATAAAAAGTCGGGACGTTATCTTAACGCGCCCCATTTTACGGGACTTACTCTTGAAGAAGCGGTGGCAAAGGCGGAAAGGGAATTTGACAGTCCGTATGGCAAATAATAATTTTGATTTTATAAAATTTAGAGATGGCTGCAAAATGCTTACAGAAACTCTTTTGGATATAATATCACAGGGCGAGGGTGTTACGGTTGAATTAAAAAAATGTACGAACGAGATAACGTCCGAGATTTATCCTACAAATTGCTCGTTTTCAAACCGATTTGGCGGACATTTATTTATGGGCGTAAACGACAACGGCGAAGTGGTCGGCGTTAATCCCAACTGCGTAAAGGATATGCGTAAAATTTTTTCAAATATGCTGAACAATCCGCAGAAAATTTCTCCCACGCTTTTTCTTTCTGCCGAGGAATATGAGATAAACGGCAAAATAATTCTCTATGTTTATGTGCCGAAAAGCTCACAGGTTCATACCCACTTTTTGAAATTTCTTTAACGCTCATATAAAAGACTTTTCAGGTCGAATCGTCCGTCGAAAAAATTGATTTTGACTCAGTAAATTTCCGCACCATTCTGTTATAGGACTTGACCGTATTATGAGTAAATTCTTATGGGGCTGTTTTCATAGGTACAGTCTCGCTACATTGTTGTATTTTTATATGCTGTTTTTCAAAAATGTAAAGCAGAATAATTAGGCAATACGACGTACTTCCATGCTTTGGGATATGTTGACAAATTTATTGGGGTGCTGTATAATAAGTGTAATATTTTATTTTAATTGAGGGATAAATATGCAGATAACAATTGCGCTGTGCGACGACGACAGCGAACAGATAAAAAATCTGCGGCGGCTTATCGGCGAGTGGGCGGAGGGTAAGCCCTTTGTGGTAAATATCGCGGGTTATGAAAGCGGCGAGCAGTTCCTTTTTGAGTACCAAGACGCCCCTTGTAACTTGCTGCTTCTGGATATTGAAATGAGCGGAATAAACGGCATGGAGCTTGCGAAAAAGCTCCGCTCAGCAGGGGATATGCTGCCGATAATTTTTATCACGGGTTATTCGGACTACATGGCGGACGGCTACGACGTTGAGGCTCTGCACTACCTTTTGAAACCCGTGGAGACGGACAAGCTTTTTGCCGTCCTTGACCGGTACGCCGCGCGGCGGGGAAGTTCAGAGGAAATTCTTTTAAGCACCGCGGAGGGCGTTTGCCGAACCGCCTTGGAATGCATTGCCTACATTGAAGCGTTCGGCAGGAAAACGGCGGTACACTTGCGGGACAGGACAGTCCTTGAATGTAATATGAGTATAAGCGAGTTTGAAAACTTTTCCGGATTTTTTCACTGTCACCGCTCATATATTGCGAATTTGGAGCAGGTCAGGTCTATTACAAAAAATGCCGTGATTCTTGAAACGGGGGAGGAAATTCCTCTTTCCCGAAGGCTTTACAACGAGGTAAACAAACGCTTTATTGAATTTTACACGAAATTGGAGTAATGTTATGAAATACATTGTGATAGGTCTTACAATAATTTTTATATGTACGGCTTTGACGGTGGGATTTTTCTTTTTAAAAAATTTTATTCTGAACATGATAGACAAACGTATTGGACGTTTCCAAAGCGAGCTTATCGAAAATCAGATACGTGAGACCCAGAATATGTATAATCAAGTCCGAGGGTGGAGACACGATTATCGCAACCACATACAGAATATGAAAATCCTGCTTGCGGAGAAAAATTATGCCAAGCTGGACGGTTACCTCAACGAGCTTGCGGAGGATCTGAATACCGTTGACACGGTGATAAAGACAGGCAACGTCATGGCGGACGCGGTGCTCAACTCGAAGCTTACTACGGCGGAGAAAGCGAGTATAAAGGTCACGGTAAAGGCAGGCGTCCCCGACAGGATAGTTATGTCAGACGTGGAGCTTTGCTCGGTCATGGGCAACCTTTTGGACAACGCTCTGGAGGCTTGCATGAATCTCCCCGTGGAGGAGCGGTTCATACGCATTTATATCGGACGGATAAAAAATCAGTTTTATATTTCCGTGCAGAACTCGGCGGGGGCTGTCAAAAAAATTGATGGGAAATACGTTACCACAAAGAGCGGGGACTCTCACGGCTATGGGATTTTCCGCATAGACCGCCTTGCGGGGAAGTACGGCGGGTATGTCAACAGGCAGAATGAAGAGGGGATTTTTGCCACTGAAATTATGTTGCCTTTGAAAACGGTTGACGGTTAAATTTATATTTTCGGGGAACGTCCGCGGCGAATGCCCTCATGATTAGGTACGTGGTATCATTTATTTGGCTTAGCCATTGGGGAGCGTGTGAATTGTCAAACTGTGCATTGTATGGCGGGGGCTTTGCTCCCGCCTTTTGAATATGGTCAGACACATAAGGCGGCAGCAAGCCCCCCGCTTTACAGAAACGTACTAATATAAATGAAAATTTACCACTCGTGCAATATATTTACAGTACATTACAAAATCCCAACACAAAAGAATTTTTGAGTATAATAAAAATCAAGGAAGTGATTTTTATGGTAAAAGT
>CAMWVF010000323.1 GCA_947177545.1 uncultured Clostridia bacterium
AACTGAGGAACATTCCTATTGAATTTTATAAATATGACCTGTTTCGCTTGACCGAAACCGAAGATACTGATGGAGCGCACAGAGCCGCCCTCGACAGGCATATCAAGCCTGCATAACCGCCCTGTCGTTGTTCTGGTGCGCCTTTCTAAGCTCCTTTGGCATAGTAAGCTCGTCATACAGGTCGGCAAGGGAGCAGTCGGGATAAAGCGCACGTGCGTCAAGTATCGCCTGTGCAGTATGTTCAATTTTGGCTTTTTGCTCGTCGGTAGGGTCACACCACGGGAAATTGTTATACACAATATCCTTTGAATAACGATAATCACTTTTAAGCCTTCCGCATACCGTTCTGACCCACGCCATATGGACGTTTGATGTTAATACACCAAAATGATATAATTCAGCATTTGGAATTATTTGTACTTGATTTGTTGGAATTGTTTCTTCATTGAAATACGACATTGGTATATATTTTCGTTTTTCTGATGAAACCATTGGGAGTGCAATATAATGCTCCGGATTTAATGTATCTCTAAATGTTGTTGGTGTATTAGCAAGTTTTTTTGTACCTGCATCTTTCATTGCAAGTCTATTATTTCTGCATTGCTCGACTCTTTTATATATTTGTGGATAATTTTTTATTTCTTTGGGACTAACTCCAACAAGCCACAAAACATACCTATCTTCATTGTGAAGCAATTCTCTTCCGCCTATAAGCTTTTTTACATATTGACGGCAGTTTGAAAAAAGCGAATAATCTTCTGCTTCAATTTTTAATGCGTCACCGTCTAATGGAACATTGCCATTTCTCATAAATGGAACGTTACATATAGGTTTTGAACGAATTTTAATAGAAATATTTGGAGCATCAAGAAGATACCCATTAATATTATTAACTGTTCTTATAATACCGCCATTATAATATATTTTCTTATTTGTTTTGTTTCTGTTTGAAAATCCAATTATTACACAATGAACATGAGCTTTCAAACTTGCTTCGCTATTCCATATAAATGGTTGATATGCAAAGTTTATCTTTATTTTTAATTCGTTTAAAAGTTCGTCCCATAATGCAGCTACTTGTTCCCCTTACGGTACGCTTTGCATAGACTTCAAACCAGTATTCAAGCCATGACTTCAACGTCATATCCGCACTTAGTTCAACATTAATAATAGTATTCATAATCTTTTTCTTTCCTTTCTTGTTCCGACATATTTTGCAGACATATAAATTATACCATTGCAGCGTTCGTGTTACAATTTTTTATTGCGTTTAAATTTATCGCTTTACCACAATAACACAGACACGTCTATATATCAATTGGCAAAACAAACAAAAAGAGACACGTCTATATGTCAATAATACATATAGACGTGTCTTAGAAATTATAGTATACTAATATTGAGGTGATCGCAGTGTACAACGAAAAAACAAAAGCCAGTACAATGAAATATATGAAAGAAAAGCGCGACAAGCTTACGCTTAATCTTCCCAAGGGCGATAAGGAACGCTATCGGACGTTTGCGGAAAGTCAAGGCAAAACTCTTACTTCCTTGATTTGTGAGCTGTTGGAAAAGGAAATACTGGAAAAAACAAAATAATTCCCCAATGGGGAATTATCTTTCGTGATTTTGATTTCCATGTTCCGCCAAACGTTCGGCGGCTTTTGCTTGCGCTTCTTCGCACCATTCAGTTATTTTTTCTGCCTCTTGAATAAAGAGCGGTTCTTCAAAATCCCATATAGCCTGCCGCAAATCTTCAAGACTTTCACGCTGCGATTCCGTTATATTACCGCCGTCAAGCTGTTCAACTATATATTTTGATACATAACCTCTACTTGCTGCTGTATCAAGCGTTTGTGGCAAATCACCATGCTGTGTTACAAAATCATTATGTGTGTTATTCAGAAAATCAGTATAAATCTCGTTTAATTTTTTTAAAGCGTTATCTTGAACGCTAATTTGTGGGTATTCCAATTTGTTTGCAATACAGTATTCTATGTATGCTTGCTCTAAAAGCTTGAAATCACAGGAGTTTTTTCTAAGTACAGGGGTTGAATATTTGATAACATCAGAATATGTACGAGATGCCATTTTAAAAATTTTATCACGTTTTTTTCTGCAAGCAGCCAACTCGTTTAAAACTAACTCTTGGCGTTTGGGTTCTATCATTGTTTTAATGTCTAATTTTACCAAGCATTGATTTGGTATAGGTATCATATATTTAAACCTTAATGACCCTTTAATATTATTATGTTTCTCCTTGGTCTGTATAAGCATAGAGTACTGATCTTCTTTTATTTTTGACGAAACAGGAACAAAATAATTAATGTCGTTTATATTAAGAACAGCACCATAAACAAACTTGCTTCTATTTGCGTACTCAACATTTGGAACACAAGTATATCCTCTATGCTCAATTTCATAATTTTTCAAGTAGTCAACATATTCTTTATTAACATAATAAAATCGTATATCCATCTAATGATCCCCCTATAAAACAAATGGGGATAGAAAAACTATCCCCATTGCTATTGCTTTTTAATCCCGCCTTTTTAATGAGAGCAGCGGAACGCTCACAGACATAATCCCGCTTTTTTTATGAGAGCAGCGGAACGCTCACAGACATAATCCCGCCTTTTTAATGAGAGCAGCGGAACGCTCACAAGATGAGCAATAACATCGTTCATTTATATTATATCCGATATTTCAGGTTTTGTCAACACTTTTTGAAAAATAAAAGCAGGGACGGCAACCGCCACCCCCTGCTTTCGTTTGTCCATAGCGGGGAATTATCTGTTAAAAACGTCTTTGATTTCTTTTTCAGCCACCCTGTCATCATCGGCATTGAAACTTGTCCGTTCATAGCCGTAAGCCTTAATATTCTCAAACATTACGTCAAGAGCCATT
>CAMWVF010000324.1 GCA_947177545.1 uncultured Clostridia bacterium
CGCTAATGCGGCGGCTGCAATAAAAGCGTTGAATGCAATCAGAAAAATAGGGCTGAACGATCTTATATGGACAAGGCTTGATAATATTTATTATTTATGCCGTGTAACGGATTTATGGGAAAACAGCAAGCCGAGTGATGAACATTATAGGTTGGATATTTCAAACTATGTTAATGTTGAATGGCTTGAAATCGGAATGGAACAGCGTGTACCCGGAAAAGCGGTAAGCAGCTTCAGACCTGCGGCTTCTGTACAATCGGTGAACGGTGTAGAGGATATTTCTATGTATATATGGAATAAATACTCCAAAAGCAATATTTATCAAATAAAAATAAATAACATAGATTTTTGGGACGTTTTATCCGCCGAAGCCATTGAAGAACTTGTATTGCTGTATCTTCAAGTGGAAAAAGGTTATTATATTTACTCTTCAACTGTAAAATATGCTTTTCCGCTATATGAGTGCGAAATGGTCAATGCTCACGGAAATCGTGCTTATCCGCAAATAAAAAGCGGTTCTGTTCAATTAAAGGCAGACGACTATATGAAAGCTGTCAAGCGCAGCTTGGACGCAGAGGTATATCTTTTTTCAACCTCGGAAAATTATATAAAAAATGATTGTGACAGAATACATTTCATATATAAAATAGAGTTGGAAGGATTTATAAAAAAACACGCAAATATACTGCCCGAATTAACATATAACTGGATTGAATTATGCGGGTATATATAAGATTTTGGGAGGACTGAATTTATGACAGGCCGGAGTGTGAACAAAAAAACAGGTGTTATAAGTTCGATTGTGAACGTTATATCTGTTGTCGGTTTTGCTTTCTCAATGCTTGTCGGTATTGATTTTTGCCAATATCTTTTTTCTATTTTCATAGCTTTCAGCTTTGTGACAATAATGTGCTGCTACTGTTTTTATGCGGACAGTTCAAGAAAAATTCCCGGAATATGCGCTGCTGTTTTTTCGGCAATATACGCCGCAATAATATTTATCGTATATTTTACGCAGCTTACGACAGTCCGTTATTCCGAGCTTAGCGAGCAGGCGGCAATGCTGCTTGATTTTAAGCAGTTTGGTCTTATGTTTAATTATGATTTGCTTGGTTATGCAATTATGGGACTTTCAACATTTTTTGCGGGCTTGACCGTTATCCCCGACAGAAAAGCCGATAAATGGGCAAAATATCTGCTTATGATACACGGAGTTTTCTTCCTTTCCTGCATTATTGTGCCGATACTTGGCGTATTCAAGCCGAAAGCGGACGGCTCGGACAGCATTACAGGCGTGATACTTCTTGAATGTTGGTGCGTCTATTTTATTCCGACGGGTATTTTATCGGCATTGCATTTTTCGCGAAAGGAGAACTGAAATGATAATTGAAACAGAACGTTTGATTTTAAGAGAATATACGCTTTATGATTTTGACGCATTATATGAAATAATGTCAGACCCTGAAACTATGCAGCATTACCCTAAGCCGTTTGACAAAGAACGTACTGAAAATTGGATAGAATGGAATCTTAAAAACTATAAAGAGTACGGGTTCGGGCTTTGGGCTGTTGTGCTGAAAGAAACATCAGAATTTATAGGCGACTGCGGACTTACAATACAAAATATAGACGGAGAATATCTTCCGGAAATAGGTTATCATATCCATAAAAAATATTGGAGAAGAGGCTTTGGAAGTGAAGCGGCTAAAGCAGTTAGGGACTGGGCGTTTGAGAATACAAAATATGATTGTCTGTATTCTTATATGAAATATACAAATATCGGTTCATATTCTACCGCTGCTGCAAACGGTATGAAAAAAATAAATGAATATCCCGACGAAAAGAATGGCATTTCATATGCCTATGCCATAACACGCAGTGAATGGGAAGAACTTAAAAATAATAATTTAACTATCAGAAAAATGAAAACAGAAGATTACGAAGCGGTCTACGGCCTTTGGCTGTCCTGCAAGGGTATGGGTCTGAATACCGTGGACGACTCACGCGAGGGCATTGAAAGATTTCTGCACCGCAATCCCGATACCTGCTTTGTCGCCGAAGCGGACGGCAAAATCGTCGGCGCGATAATCGCGGGCAGCGACGGACGGCGGGGATATATCTACCATACGGCGGTAAGTTCCGACCAAAGGCGGCAGGGTATAGCTTCAAAGCTTGTGGACGCAGCCATGTCCGCCCTTGAAAATATCGGCATAACAAAAGCCGCCCTTGTGGTCTTTGACCGAAATGCGGAGGGCAACGCTTTCTGGGAGAGAGCGGGCTTTGCCGTCCGTGAGGACTTGGTTTACAGAAACAAGTCTATTGCCGATATGGTGAGGATAGATACGTAGATAAATATATACATCGTTTGTGATTGTACAATATTATAAAAAAGAGTGGTTCGGATATGAAAATCATTGCTGTTGCCGCAGTTACTGCCGGCGGAAAAACAACTGTTGTGAATGAATTAAAGAAACAGTTGCAAAATTCACAATCCTTGCATTTTGATGATTATACTTTCGATGGTGAAGTTGATAACTTTTATCAATGGGTACTCGACGGAGCAAATTATAATGTCTGGAACTTAAAGCCTTTAGAGGAAGATATTCTGAAAATCAAGGCGGCAGGAATATACGATTATTTGATACTGGACTATCCCTTTGCCTATTGTCATGATACGATCAAACCATATATTGATACGGCATTTTTCATTGATACTCCGCTTGATATATCTTTAGCAAGACGGATTTTAAGAGATATGAGTGACGCTACGGCGGACGATATACGCAATGACTTGGAAATATATCTGAAATATGCGCGAATTTCGTATATACAAATGCAAAAAGATATATTGCCCTTGTCTGACTATGTAATAGACGGAACTCATAATGTTGATGAAATTG
>CAMWVF010000325.1 GCA_947177545.1 uncultured Clostridia bacterium
GCCGTATTTCGCCGTATGTATCTTTGGGGTAACGCATTGTAAGATGTCCCAAAATGCCGCTGCCGTCAAAAGCAGTCATCCCCCATATCCGTGTGTTGTTTTTGTCGTTATCGTAATATGCGTTCATGTCCTCGGCGGTAATCGGGTATTTTTCATAGCGGTCTGCGCTCCATTGACGGAAAGCGTATTCGCTTTTCAGCCAAGCTGTTATAATGTCCGCGTCGCAGGGTTTGTAGGGTCTTAGTCTGAGCATGATTTTTTCTCCTTTATTTTATTTGGTATCGTCGAGAGTGTCAGGCTCTTTTCCGCCGCTTACAGTGACTTTGACAGCCGAACCATACGCCGCTTTTTCTCCTGCGGGCGGGTCTGTCGCGACGACCTTCCCTTTGGGTACGCTGTCGGAATATTCGGATACATAGCCGACCGTAAAGCCGTCGCTGTCTGCAAGTATTGTCCTTGCGTCCTCAAAATCAAGCCCGATAACATTGCTGACCGTAACCATTCTCGGACCTTTACTTATCATGCATTTTACTGTTGTATCGCCAACCAAGTATTCGGAATCTACAGGCGGGATTTGCTCGATTATTGCGCCCTCTGGGTAGTCAAAAGACCATAGTTTCTCCTGAACAACAAGGTCAAATTTATCGGAATAATTTTCTTTACATTCCGCATATGTAAGCCCTACTATATTTGGCATTCTTTCAACGACAGGAGGTGGCGGCGGAGTGGGTGGTGGGAGCATTATAAAAGCATATATTGTCATAGCAGCAATAATTGCTACAATTATTGCAGAAATAACAGCGGCAATTTTAACCTTTTTCATTTGTCTGCGCTTTTCTTTTTTCGCAATTATCAGCCTGATAATGCACACAAGCATTACAATAAACGAAATGGGCGCAATTAAAAAATATAATATTTCAGGTATGCCTATAGTAACTACGGTAGCAAACATTATGTATCACCCTCAAAATTATTTTAACCAACACTTAATAACCAACAATAAAAAAATTATTGGCTATTAACTGTTAATTTTGCAGGGGACGGGGAAACCCCGTCCCCAAAACAAAATTATTAATTATTAATTACATGAGGGATTTGTACAGTTCCGTAATTTCCTCAACGGAGGTGTCCCTCGGGTTGCCGGGGCGGCAGGCGTCGTCAAATGCGGACTGTGCAAGGAAAGGAATATCCTCGGTCTTTACAATGTTCTTCAAATCTGCGGGTATGCCAACGTCCTGTGAGAGCTGCTTTACTGCGTCAATCGCAGCCTTGCGGTACTCCTCCTGTGACATATTGTCAACGCCCTTAACGCCCATTGCTCTTGCAATTTCACGGTATTTTTCGCCTGTTGCGGGAGCGTTGTACTCCATAACGGTCGGCAGGATAATTGCGTTTGCAACGCCGTGGGGAGTGTCGTAAAGTGCGCCGAGAGGGTGCGCCATGGAGTGGACGATACCAAGACCAACATTCGAGAAGCCCATGCCCGCAACGTACTGACCCAGAGCCATATCCGTTCTGCCGTCGGGGTTGTTCTCAACTGCGCTGCGGAGACTTCTTGCGATAATTTCAATAGCCTTGAGGTGGAACATATCGGAAAGCTCCCATGCGCCCTTTGTGATGTAGCCCTCGATAGCGTGTGTGAGAGCGTCCATGCCCGTTGCGGCGGTAAGACCCTTTGGCATTGTGGACATCATTTCCGGATCAACAAACGCTACCACGGGAATGTCGTGGGGGTCAACGCAGACCATTTTGCGGTTCTTTTCAGCGTCGGTGATAACGTAGTTAATCGTTACCTCTGCGGCTGTTCCCGCAGTTGTGGGTACGGCGAAAATGGGTACGCACTTGTTCTTTGTGTCGGCAACGCCCTCAAGACTGCGAACGTCTGCAAAATCAGGGTTTGTGATGATTATGCCGATAGCCTTTGCGGTATCCATAGAGGAACCGCCGCCGATTGCGATAATGCAGTCAGCAGCAGCCTTTTTAAACGCCGCAACGCCCGACTGTACGTTTTCAATAGTGGGGTTTGGCTTGATATCGGAATATATGTCGTAAGCAAGTCCCGCGCCGTCAAGAACGTCCGTGACCTTTTTTGTCAGACCGAATTTGATAAGATCGGGATCGGAGCAAACCAGAGCCTTTTTAAAGCCTCTGCCAACAGCCTCGTCCTTGATAGCGGCAATAGCTCCCGCTCCGTGATAGGAAGTTTCATTGAGGATAAATCTGTTCATTTTACATTTCTCCTTTTAAATTTTATTAAAAAAGCCAAAAGGCATTTTTACCTGTTTTATTTATTCATATTAACTGTTAATTAAACTCGCCGTACATCAAGCTTCGCAAGCTGTTTAAGACTGCCGTCCTCCTCGTGATAAACACTTCTCCAGACAAAGGAATTTTCGCATATGTCGGAAAATATCCACTGCATTTTTCCTTGGGAGCGTTCGGTCAGCACGATGTTCTTGCCGAGCCTGTCTGCCTCTAAAAGTATTGGTATGCCGTTGTCGCTGTAGATTATGTCCCACTTTCCCGTTTCGGGGTTGTAGAACCGCAGGGTAGTGCCGTACTCGTTGTCGCCGAGTACGCCGTCCCGTTCGCCTCTGGGCGGCCATATAAACACGTCCTGCACGGCTTTTCCCTCCAGTACCCACGAAAAGACCCACTCCCCCTTCGAGGTGCAAAGCTCGCCTTTGTCGTTAAGGTACTCGCCGTCAAATTTCCAAGCCCCCACAAACTGTCCGAAATAATTTTTGTCCTCGGGAATAATATCGCTTTTTTCTTTTGATGTTAATGCTTCGGTGAAAATGTTCATTTTAGTGACCTCCGTTATGTTATTGTCTTGTTTAAAAATTTTTCAACAGCAATGTTAACCTCGTCGGGAT
>CAMWVF010000326.1 GCA_947177545.1 uncultured Clostridia bacterium
GTTTTCACAGTATTACTATTATACAATATTTCGGAGCAAAATAAAAGCCCTTTCAAATATTTTTTATTACATTTTTTTGGCTGACCGTTAAGCTATTTTTGTGATTTTGCACAAAAAAGTCCTTACAATTGGTCAAAACGGTCAATTTGTATAATTATGGAACTGTTTTTAGCAACTATTGGTTGCGGAGTGTACAGCAGAAAAAATTTCCTGCTGACAAATGGTGTAACCGTCCCGCTTCGGGGAATACTTTTTCAAGTAAATATATACCATAATAAATGTAAAGAAATTTATTTTCACACAAAACGACGGAAGGAGATGTGCAAAATAATCAAAATTTTTATCTGTCAGATATAGTGTTTGTGCAATACGCCGAAATAATAAGAAATCTCCAAAAAACACTTGATTTCTGACGAAATACTGGTAAAATATAATTAGCACTCAAAAAGAAAGAGTGCTAACACAAGAGCAGTTAAAGTGCTAATACAGTACTTATTTAATCAAAAACCGAAAGGAGTTTTTATTATGACTATCAAACCACTTGCTGACAGAGTTGTTATCAAAATGACAGAGGCGGAGGAAACCACCAAGAGCGGTATCATTCTTGCCGGCAGCGCAAAGGAAAAGCCACAGATCGCCGAAATAGTTGAGGTGGGTCCCGGAGGAACCGTTGACGGGAAGGAAGTCAAGATGTTCGTTAAAAAGGGACAGAAGGTTCTCATTTCCAAATACAGCGGAACAGAAGTAAAGGTCGACGGCGTTGAGTACACTATTCTCCGCCAGGATGATATACTTGCTGTTGTTGAATAAATAATTACTACTATTTGTAAAGGAGATTTTTAATATGGCTAAAGATATAATCTACGGTGAAGAAGCAAGAAAGGCTTTGCAGGCAGGTATCGACAAGCTTGCGGACACTGTTAAGATCACACTGGGTCCCAAGGGCAGAAACGTGGTTCTGGACAAGAAATTCGGCGCGCCCCTTATAACAAACGACGGCGTTACCATTGCAAAGGAAATCGAGCTTGAAGACGCTTTCGAGAACATGGGCGCACAGCTCGTTAAGGAAGTTGCCACAAAGACCAACGACGCAGCAGGCGACGGTACAACAACAGCCACCCTGCTTGCACAGGCTCTTATCAGAGAGGGCATGAAGAACATTGCGGCAGGCGCAAACCCCATGGTTGTTAAAAAGGGTATGGCTAAGGCTGTAGACGCTGCTGTGGAGGCTATCAAGGCAAACTCCAAGGAAGTTGCGGGTTCAGATGAGATCGCAAACGTTGCGGCTATCTCGGCAGCTGACGAGTCTGTAGGCACACTTATTGCGGACGCTATGGAAAAGGTCACAGCGGACGGCGTTATCACTATCGAGGAATCCAAAACAGCAGAGACATACTCCGAGGTTGTTGAGGGTATGCAGTTCGACCGCGGATACATCACACCCTACATGGTAACCGATACCGATAAAATGGAAGCTGTTATCGACGACGCTTACATTCTTATTACCGATAAAAAAATATCCTCAATTCAGGAACTGCTTCCTCTGCTCGAACAGATAGTACAGAGCGGCAAAAAGCTTGTTATTATTGCAGAGGATATTGAGGGCGAGGCTCTCTCCACACTTATCGTAAACAGACTCCGAGGCACATTCACCTGCGTTGCTGTAAAGGCTCCCGGCTTCGGCGACAGACGCAAGGAAATGCTTCAGGATATAGCTATTCTCACAGGCGGTCAGGTCATCTCCGAGGAGGTTGGTCTTGAGCTTAAGGATACAGATGTGTCCCAGCTTGGACGCGCTAAGCAGGTCAAGGTCACAAAGGAAAACACCATTATCGTTGACGGTGCAGGAGAGAAAAAGGCAATCAAGGACAGGATCGGTCAGATCAAGTCCCAGATCGAAGCAACAACCTCTGACTTTGACAAGGAGAAGCTTCAGGAAAGACTTGCCAAGCTCAGCGGCGGCGTAGCTGTTATCAAGGTAGGCGCAGCAACAGAGGTCGAAATGAAAGAAAAGAAGCTCCGTATCGAGGACGCTCTTGCTGCTACAAAGGCGGCTGTTGAGGAGGGTATCGTTGCAGGCGGCGGCACAGCATATGTAAACGCAATGCCCACAGTTGCAAAGCTTACATCTTCACTCAGCGGCGATGAAAAGACAGGCGCAGCAATCGTGCTTAAAGCACTTGAAGAGCCTGTACGCCAGATCGCGGCAAACGCAGGTCTTGAGGGCAGCGTAATTCTCGATAAGATAGTACGCTCCAGAAAGGTCGGTTACGGCTTTGACGCATACACAGAAAATTACGGCGACATGATACCCGCAGGTATCGTTGACCCCACAAAGGTAACACGTTCCGCACTCCAGAACGCAGCTTCCGTTGCGGCAATGGTACTCACCACCGAGAGCCTTGTTGCGGACATCAAGGAGGAAACTCCAGCCGCTCCCGCAATGCCCGCAGGCGGTATGTATTGATAAATACAAGAAAAATATAAGTAGTAAGAGGCAGAAGTTTTACACTCCTGCCTCTTGTTTCTTTTCACAAAATATTAATAAAATAATTGTTAGCTTTTAGTATTGCCTTTTATAATTTCATAGGATATAATAAAGATTGAAAGGTTGATTTTTATGGACACAAATGGAAATGAGGCAGATGACAATGACAAATAAAAAGACAAAAATTATTTTCGCTATTGCCGTTTTTGAATTTATTTTATTGGTCGCCTGCATTATACTGCTTGTCATTAAGTCGAGCAATGAAACAAATTCTACGCTGCCCGGTTATTTTGTTGCAGACCCGACCCTCACCCTTAACGACGGAAAATTTTACTTTAACGGTGATACCGACAGCATTTATTATGATGTTAGGAACGGCAATATAC
>CAMWVF010000327.1 GCA_947177545.1 uncultured Clostridia bacterium
AAACAGTGCATACAATATCGATATACTCAAACCGAAAAATAAAAGAATGATATTTAAAACATCGTAATCGGAAGAATCAGCTTTACTTGTCAAAACTGCCGAGACAATTGCCAAAATCACGAACATAGCAGAAGCCGCAAATGAAATTATACTCATAACAAAAAGCAGCCTGTATTTTTTTACCATATTACACACCGTAAACCTTTCTTGCAACGTCCACCGTGTCCTTAGCATCCTTGGCGTAAAAATCCGCGCCGATTTTTTCCGCATATTCGGGGGTGAGTACCGCTCCTCCAACCACAATTTTGCAGGGGACATTATTGTCGTGGAGCAGCTTTACAGTTTCCTCCATTGAAGCAAGTGTGGTGGTCATCAGCGCGGAAAGTCCCACAAGCTTCACGTCATGCTTGACAGCGGCTTCAAGAACGTTTTCGGGGGGAACGTCCCTGCCTAAGTCAATTACATCAAAACCGTAATTTTCCAAAAGCACTTTTACAATATTCTTGCCGATATCGTGAATGTCCCCCTTGACCGTAGCAAGCACCACCTTGCCCTTGCTTACGGACTCGCCGCCGCTTTGCGCCATGTGAGTTTTTATCACGTCAAACGCCGCCTGTGCAACGCTTGCCGCCATAATAAGCTGCGGCAGGAAAATTTTTCCGCTTTCAAATTCAGCCCCTGCTTTGTCCAGCGCGGGAATAAGTAAATTGTCAACGATTTCCATGCTATCCATGGTTTTCAGCAGTTCCTCGGTAATACGCGCGACCTCGTCCTTTAAACCGTTTGCGATTGCCGACGGCAGGTCGTTCCCCTGGGACTTTGGCGCAGCCGCCGAACCCGTACTGCTTACGGAGGCCGTAAAATTGCTACCTGAATAAGCTGCAATAAATTCTGTGGAATTTATGTCAATATTTGTTAAAAGCTTGTACGCCCGCACTGCACCTGTCATAAGCGCGGCATTGGGATTGATTATGGGCAGGTCAAGACCGTTGGTCAGCGCCATTTGCAGGAAATTGCAGTTCACAAGTTCCCTGTTCGGCAAGCCAAACGAAATGTTGGAAACACCAAGGACGGTTTTAAGTCCAAGCTCGGTTTTAACTCGGTGCAGCGCCTTTACCGTCTCCATGACCGCAGCTTGCTCCGCAGAGGCGGTAAGTGTCAGACAGTCTATGAAAACGTCTCGCTTCGGTATGTCCGTTTTTTCCGCATTTTCAAGAATTTTTTCCGCTATCTCAAAACGACCCTCGGCAGTTTTGGGTATTCCGCCCTCGTCAAGAGCAAGTCCAACAACAGCCGCGCCATACTTTTTGACAAGGGGTAAAATTGCCTCCATGGAAGCCTTTTCGCCGTTTACAGAGTTGACGATAGGCTTTCCGTTATAAACCCGCAAAGCCGCCTCCAGAACGTCGGGACGGGTAGAGTCAAGCTGCAAAGGCAAATCCGTCACGCCCTGCAAAGCCTTGACAACCTTTACCATCATTTCCTTTTCATCAATATCGGGCAAGCCCACGTTTACGTCCAGAATGTCAGCGCCTGCGTTTATCTGCTCGATAGCCTGACCAAGAATATAGCCAATGTCCTCCGACTTCAAAGCCTCCTTGAAACGCTTTTTGCCCGTTGGATTGATACGCTCGCCAATAATTCTCGGCTGATCTATCACCACGGTTTTTGCGGGACTGCACACCGCCGCTTCAAGCTTAGGGCGCTGCTGAACGTACTTCATATCTTTTAGACGCTTTACTACAGCACGTATAAACTCCGGATTTGTTCCGCAGCAGCCTCCTGCGATTTTAACACCGTATTTTATAAGATTTGCCATACTATCGGCAAACTCCTCAGGGGAAACATCATAGGTATTCGTTATCGGGTCGGGAAGTCCCGCATTTGGTTTTACAACAATTGGCAGATTCGTCCATTTGGAAAGCTCGGCAATCACAGGCTCAAGTTCCTTTGGTCCAAGGGAACAGTTCACACCTATCGCGTCCACGCCCAGACCCTCCAATGTCAAAGCCATTGCAGACACTGAACAGCCCGTGAAAGTCCTCATATTCTGCTCAAAGGTCATGGTGCAGATTATTGGCAGATCGCTGTTTTCCTTTGCGGCAAGCACGCCCGCTTTCAGCTCGTAAAGATCGGTCATTGTCTCAAATATTATCACGTCAGCACCAGCCTGCACGCCCGCAACGACCTGCTCCTTGAAAATGTCGTAAGCCTCCTCAAAGGTCAGTCCACCCGTGGGTTCGAGAAGCTGCCCTATGGGACCTATGTCGAGGGCGGCAAGAGCTGTTTCACCGCAGGATTTTTTTGCAATACAGATAGCCGCATTGATTATTTCAGCAACACTTTTGCCTGTTTCTGCCATTTTGTAACGGTTGCAGCCAAATGTGTTGGCGTACACAATATTCGACCCTGCCGAAATGTACGCGGTATGGATATCCTCTATCCAGTCGGGCTTATCAAAATTAAGCATTTCCGGGATACCGCCCATTTCCAGACCCTTTGCCTGAAGCATTGTACCCATTGCTCCGTCAAGAAAAACGAACTCGTTATTCTTTAAAATCTTGTAAAAATTTTCCTTTTTATTCATAGCAATGACCTCCGTTTTTTCTGAAATTACATTTATCACGAATCGTACACGTCCCGCAGCCCCGCCGCTTTTGTGGTATTGGTTTTTCCGAAATGCCTATTACCGCCGTTACAGACTTTGTGGGGGTAAGTAAACCGCCGTCCGTCACGCATACGCCAACGGTGCGCATGGCGTTTACCGCCGTCAAAAAGTCACCCTGACATTCCAAAGGGAAATCGCCGTACCCCGGGGAGAAACGCCATGTGATAAACTTACCCGCAAAACGCTCCCCTATTTCCTTTCCGGC
>CAMWVF010000328.1 GCA_947177545.1 uncultured Clostridia bacterium
GGTTGGGGAAGTCCCTTAATGTGCCGCGGGTGAAATTTTGCGCCGTCTCTTCGTCGGTAACCGGAAAAATGGCGTACTTTTCGCTGCTGCCCGAAACAAATTTAAAGCTGCGCTGGGTACGGCCTACTATAAGGAGCTTGCCTACAGTGTTGAAAAGCAGGGAAGCGATAGCCACAGGTATATAAATGTGAACAAAGCTTCCCTTGATAAGATTTTCATTAGCGAACATTATCATTGACGTAATTATCGAGGTAACCATTGAGATCGCACAAAGACTGTCACAGTCCGCTTTGAGGGAAAGTAATTTCGACAAGCCGCAGGAAATTACCGTGTAGCTTGAAAATGCCGCAAGCAATCCAAGTATGGCGTTTACAAAAAGGAAAGAGCCTGTCTGTGTGCGCTTGTTGAGGTATTCTATAAGAGGCAGTCCCTTTGCGCCTGAAGATATAGCCGCGTCGCTTGCCGCCGCTATATTAGTGTCGTTTGCAATTGCAATATATGCGCTTGCGGCAAAGCAGGCTATCAGCACAACAAGCCGCAGGATAAGACTTCCCTTTAACTGTGCAATATCGTGAGCGATAGAAGCAGCATCGTCAAAGCTTTCAAAATCGTCAATAACCTTGGGAGTATCGTCCTCCACCTCTTCGCCCGAAACGTCCTCCTCCTCGCCTACAAGGATAAAATCCTTTATCTTTTTGCTTCGGCGTTCTTTAAGGGCAGAAATTTTGTCAAGCTCGTGCTGCTCGGTGTCAACAGGTATTTGGGACGTGTCCTGAATAATTTTATCGTCAAGATTAAGGTCGATATCAAGAATAGAAGTCCTTTCGATAGGGGCTATGAGCTGCGTTCTGGACAAACGTTCTTTTTTGGCTTTCATCATGCCGTCAAGAAGCTCCGTGTTTCCCGAAATGCCGTTGTTGTCCTCCTGCTTGGGTATAAGTCTTGTAAACAGGTCTGTTATGCCTTTGTGTAAAGTATTTTCCGTTTTGGTACTCTTTTTCTTTTTCTTGGAATATTCGTTTAGAATGTCATCGAGATTTTTTTCTTCGATTGCTGAATATTTTTCAAATGGGTCGTTTACGACCGTGTGGGAGTCCGCCGCGCTTTGTATGGGCGCTTCGGGAGGGGAGACAGATGATTGCTTCTGTTCAGATTTTTTATGAGTTTCCCGCTTGAAAAGACCGCTTTTGTGTTCCTTTTCTTTTTCTTCCTCCTTGAGCTCGCGTTCTTCATCTCCGTAAATGTCAGCTTGCTCCATTTTTTCAGAAAAGGAACGGCTTGGCTTAGGCTCAGGGGTATAGCTTTCCACAGGCTTTTTCTCGTGGACGAAGTTCAGATTTTGAGAAAGCTTGCCGTATTTTTTTGTAAAATCATCGCTGTTATCAGCGCTTTCGGACTGTCCGTCCGCAGCTGTACCGCTGTTGTCCTGCGTATATGTAGGGCTTTGGCTGTGAACTGCACCGTAGTTTGCATATGACGCTTTATCAGATTTTTCTCCGTAATTGTTTAAAATACTATCAATATCTATGTCGGAAGTTTTTTTACTTTCTTTATCGGAATTTCCCGAATATTCGTTAAGAATATCGTCAATAGAGTATTTTCCGTCAGCCAAATTCAACTCTCCTTTCCATGGAAACCGCCGACCAAATCGTTTCTGCGCTTTTGATAAGCGTGTTTCTGATATTACCTATAAATCAGACATTACGCTGTCTGACAGTTTCGTACATAAAAATTCCGGCCGCCACAGAAGCGTTAAGGGAGGTTATTTTTCCGTACATAGGCAGCTTTAAAAGGAAATCGCATTTTTCTCTGACAAGTCTGCCCATGCCAAAGCCCTCAGAGCCTATAACAAGTCCTACGCTTCCGGTCATGTCGGATTTGGTGTAGTCCTCGCCTTGGGCGTCCGTGCCGTATATCCATACTCCATTTTCTTTAAGAGTATCTATAACCACAGGGATATTTGAGACTCTTGCCACCGGAAGCCAGCTTGCCGCTCCCGAAGATGTCTTGTAAACCGTTTCAGTAAGAGCTGCGCTTCTGCGCTTGGGTACGATTATTCCGTCCGCCCCCGCAGCCTCGGCAGTACGTATTATTGCACCCAAATTGTGTGGGTCTTCTATTTCGTCGCATATTATTATAAAAGGCTTTGTACCTTTTTTTTCGGAAACTGCAAGAATGTCCTCCACCGTGACATATTCGGCGCATGCACCGCTTGCAATAACGCCTTGGTGGGAAGCTCCCCCAGACATTGCGTTAAGCTTTGCCTCAGAGACTTGTTTTACCACAATGCCTTTTTCTTTAGCTATTTTGCAGATAAGCCCCAGACTTCCTCCGCCCTCGCTGCTGACGAATATCGTGTTAAGACTTTTTCCAGCCTTTAAAGCTTCTATAACGGGATTTCGTCCAGCAATAAGTCCGCCGCTTTCCTTTTCGTCCTCTTCAATGAAATTATTTTTTTCCAGCTTTTTTTCTGGACGGGTATAACCGTTCCGTTTGCCGTTTAATTTTTTGTCGTAATAGGGCATAATTTCCTCCGTATATTGTTAATAAAAAGTACACATAATATTTAAAGATAAATATATTCATATTAATTATAACACATTACAGCAAAAAACACAACCATATTACAAAAATTTTACAGAAAAATTATCAGATAGACCACTAGCGTAACCGCAAGTATGGAAGCTGCTGCAAGACTAAGCTTCAAAATCAAGGAAACAGCATCGCTCTCACGTTTTGGAGCAATTCTGCCTACGTACTCCCGAGCCTCCTCCTCCAGTCTTGCCGATGGCAGATCAAGCTTGTCAGAGCGTACGTACAGCACGGCTCTTTCAAAATATTCGTTATCGGTACTGGTTATCTCTACGAC
>CAMWVF010000329.1 GCA_947177545.1 uncultured Clostridia bacterium
GTATTGTTATGCCCAGAATGCCCAAGGAGCTTGTGGAAAGTGTTATGAGGGAGGAAAATCCCTTTAATCTTTTTGATGTGCTTGCTTCAAACATACCCCTTGTGGTGGAGGATAAAGAGATGCTCCTTGAAGAAAGCCACATAATATCACGTCTCGGAATGCTGCTTGCTATGATTTCCCGAGAAGTCGAGGTGCTGGATATAGAGCGTAGTATTCAGGAGCGCGTTCGCGAGCAGCTTGACAGTACTCAAAGGGAATACTATTTGAGAGAGCAGATGAAAGCTATTGCAAGTCAACTTGGTGAGGACGAGGAGTACACCGAGGAGATAGACGAGTACAGCGAAAAGATCATAGAGCTCACCCTTGAAGCGGAGACCCGCAAAAAGCTTTTGGCAGAAGCGGAGAGGCTTACAAAAATGTCGCCGTCATCTCAGGAAGCCTTTGTTATTAGGAATTATTTGGATAACGTTTTGGAACTTCCATGGAATAAGATGACAGATGATAACACTGATATCAACAAGGTCAAGGACGTTCTCGACAATGACCATTACGGTCTTGAAAAGGTCAAGGAAAGAATTTTGGAGAACATCTCGGTAAGAGAGCTTAACCCCGATATCAAGGGTCAGATAATATGCCTTGTGGGACCTCCCGGTATAGGAAAAACTTCTATTGGCAAGTCCATTGCAAGAGCTATGGGCAAGAATTACCAAAGGATATCTCTCGGCGGCGTTCGTGACGAATCCGATATAAGAGGTCACAGAAAGACGTACATAGGAGCAATGCCCGGCAGGATAATCAACGCTATGAAGCTTGCGGGAAGCAAAAATCCACTTATTCTCCTTGATGAAATTGATAAAATGACCCACGATATGAGGGGAGACCCCTCCTCGGCTCTTTTGGAAGTACTTGACAGTGAGCAGAACAGCTCTTTCAGAGACCACTATATTGAAGTTCCGTTTGATTTGAGCAAGGTTTTGTTTGTTACAACGGCAAACACTACTCAAACTATAGACCAGCCTCTCCTCGACCGTATGGACGTTATCGAACTTACCAGCTATACCCGTGAGGAAAAGTTTAATATTGCCAAAAGACATCTTGTGCCAAAGCAGCTTAAAGAAAACGGTCTTAAAGCGGCAATGCTCAAATTTACCGATGGTGCGCTTTATGTAATTATCGACAATTATACCCGAGAGGCGGGAGTTCGTACCCTTGAAAGGCGTATTGCGGAGCTTTGTCGAAAAGCGGCAAAGTCCATTGTAAGCGGCGAAAAGAAGTCAGTGCGCATAAGCGAGAAAAATATCGAGCAGTATTTGGGTACTAAAAAATACCTTGATGACGACCACTCAAAGGAAAACGAGGTTGGCATCGTAAATGGTCTTGCCTGGACTTCGGTAGGCGGTGTGCTTATGCCGCTTGAAGCGTCGGTATTTGACGGCAAGGGCGCAATTGAGACAACAGGCTCTTTGGGCGATGTCATGAAAGAAAGCGCAAAGATAGCGGTGAGCTATGTTAGAAGCGTTGCGGATAAATATGGCATTTCAGACGAATTTTACAAGGAAAAGGATATACACATTCATGCTCCCGAGGGGGCTACACCGAAGGACGGACCCTCTGCCGGTGTGACTATGACCACTGCTTTGGTGTCCGCATTGGCAAATATTCCCGTTCGCCACGACGTTGCCATGACTGGTGAAATAACTCTCCATGGAAAAGTCCTGCCCATAGGCGGACTTCGTGAAAAGACCATGGCTGCTTACAAGGCGGGAATGAAAACGGTAATTATACCCGCGGCAAACAAGGGCGATCTTGAAGAGGTTGACAATGTTGTCAAGGATAATATCCAATTTATATATGCGGAAAAATTATCAGACGTTCTTGACGTTGCTCTGGAGGACAAAGAGCCCAACTACATCAAGCCGAAGAGTGCCGAAAAAACGTCCAAAGCGTCAAAATCATCAAAATCGGAAAAACGCAGTACAGTCCAGTCGTAGACAGGGAAAGGAATAGTTAAAATATGAATTTCAACAAGGCAGAATTTTATGCTTCATACGGACAGTTTAAACAGATACCGCCATGTGAAAAAACAGAAATAGCTTTTTCGGGACGTTCCAACGTTGGAAAATCTTCTCTTATAAATAAAATTTTTAACCGAAAAAGCCTTGCAAGGGTCTCCTCCGTTCCGGGGAAAACTGCCACAATAAACTTTTACAGCGTTGATGAGTGTTATATGACAGATTTGCCCGGATACGGCTACGCCAAGGTCTCAAAGGGCGAAAAGCTGCGCTGGTCGGAGCTTATAGAGGGGTACCTGACTTCCGAGCGGGATATCGCCCTCGTGGTGCAGCTTATAGATATGCGGCACCCGCCCTCAAAGGACGACCTGCACATGATAGATTTCCTCATAGACTGCGAGCAGCCGTTTATTATCGTTTTTACCAAAGCCGACAAGCTTTCAAAGCGTCAGCGGGAGGAGCGCATGGCGGGTTTTTCGGAGGAAATTCCTTATTTTGAGCAGATAAAGTCCATAGAGTTTTCCGCCGTTACGGGGGAGGGCGCGGAGGAGATAAGGGCTGTTCTTGAAGAAGCCGTCCTGCCCGAGAATGAATAAGAGCGTTTATGTACATTCACAAATTTTGCAATATAGGCAGCATTACGCTGTAAATAAATTTGTTTTGCAGGAATAGTTAAAAATTCCTGCAAAATTTTTTATTTGTCTTGACAAATTTTGTTGTATGGTGTATTATAATGATAGGCAAAAATACTGCGCGATAAATCGACATTTAAAGGAGAACCGTATATGAGTATTTCTATATACACATTTGATGAAATAATAAATTTGTTATCAAATAAAAAATA
>CAMWVF010000330.1 GCA_947177545.1 uncultured Clostridia bacterium
GTTGTATCAAATGGCGATGTAAAGCTCCTTGAGCTTGGTTCGGGGAATTCTCCGACAAACGCTATCATCAACGCTGTTCCCGATCTGTTCACAAAGATACAGTCAATGTTCTCAAAAAAGAAGAAAACAACGGAAGAAGCGGGAATAATTGCCGAGGAAGAAGCTTCCGCAGAAGAGCCCGAACTTGAAGAGGTAGAAATTAACACCGACGGTTTTGATTTCTAAAAAGAATTTGAAATAATTGAGCATATGCCTCCATAAAATATCATTGTTAATTTTTTATTCGGAGGTATTTATGAAAAAATTTATATGCACGGTTATTTTGTCGGCAATGCTGCTCATGTGCGCGCCATGTGTACACGCTGTCTCGCTTTCGGAGATTTCCGCAAAGGCTTCTGTTATAATAGAAGCCCAGAGTGGCAAGATCATTGCGGGTAAAAATGAGTATGAAAGGCTGCCTATGGCGAGTACCACAAAGATTATGACAACTCTGCTGCTCATTGAAAGCGGCGGACTTGACGAGGAATTCAAGGTTGACAACAACGCCATTATGGTTGAAGGTTCTTCAATGGGGCTTTGTGCGGACGATATCGTCACAAAGCGTACTCTTTGCTACGGCATGATGCTGCCATCGGGAAACGACGCCGCAAACGAGACGGCTGTTCTGCTTGGTGGTACTGCGGAAAAATTTGCCGATATGATGAACGAAAAGGCTGAACAGCTTGGTCTTTCGGATACCAATTTTGTTACCCCCTCGGGACTTCACGACGACAATCATTATTCCACGGCTTACGACATGGCAAAGCTTACCAGAGAGGCTTTGAAGAACGAAATTTTCAAGGAAATCTGCGGCACAAGCAGTAAGAAGCTGTCCTTCGGCAATCCGCCATATGAAAGGTGGCTTGTGAACACCAACAAGCTGCTGGCGCTTTATGACGGCTGCATTGGCGTAAAGACGGGATTTACCGACGAGGCGGGGCGGTGTCTCATATCCGCTGCGGAAAAGGACGGGGTAACTCTTATATGCGTTACTCTCAATGCTCCCAACGACTGGAATGACCATATCAGAATGTACGACTACGGATTTTCGGTAACGGAAAGCCGCAGCGCGGATTTTGACTTTTCGGGACTGTATGTTGACGTTGTGGGCGGAGATACTGACAGAGTAAAGGTTGCTCCTGCGGAGGTTCCAAACTATACTATTACAAATGGAGAAGTCCCCGAAATGTCCTGCAAGGTGATACTTGACAAGTTTATCTATGCGCCTGTTTCACGTGGCAGAAAGGCTGGTACTGTTGAGTTTTACTCGGGAGACGACCTTATCATGACCACTGAGCTTACGACGGAAAACGGCTGCGGGGCGGTGGTTAAGGAGTATCAGCCGAAGTGGTACGAAATAATTGTCGATTGGTTTAAACGAATTATTTAAAGGAGAATTATGGAAAAGACAAGACTGCAAAAAATTATCGCCGAAAACGGCGTATGTTCCCGCAGAAAGGCTGAGGAGCTTATACGTCAGGGCTGCGTAAGGGTAAACGGGCATATTGCCAAGTTGGGGGACGGCGCGTCCGCCCACGATGTTATAACGGTAAACGGCGAACGGCTGCGTATGCCTAAAAAAATGGAGAAATATTATCTGATGCTGAACAAACCCAGAGGGTATGTTACTACCATGTCCGACGAGCTTGACAGGCGTTGTGTAACCGAGCTTTTAGAGGATTTCCCCGAAAGGGTATATCCCGTGGGTCGTCTTGACAGAAACTCGGAGGGATTGTTGCTGTTTACAAACGACGGCAAGTTCGCAAACGATATCATGCACCCAAGCAGACACGTTTCCAAAACCTATCGTGTGACTATCCGTCCCTCGGTAAGCGACGAGCAGCTTGCACAGCTTTCGGCGGGAGTTGTCATAGACGGGCGTAAGACCATGCCCGCTACGGTAAACGTTCTTTCGCAAGAGCAGGGCAGAGCGGTGCTGCAAATCGTTATTCGAGAGGGCAGGAACCGTCAGGTAAGAAAGATGTGCGAGGCAGTGGGACTTGAAGTTGCACGTCTCAAAAGGACGGCTATCGGTCCAATAAAGCTTGGTATGCTGAAGCCCGGGACTTACCGCGAGTTGACTTCCGAGGAATTAAGGGCGATACGCAGCGCGGTCGGCGATAAGTAGTCTTGCTGAATATAAGTCCTAAATATTATTTAATTTGGCAAAAGTGTGAATTTTTTGAAAAAAACAGAAAAAATATTGTTATTATCTTGTCAAAGTTGAAAAAGTGTAGTATAATTATTTTGGTTTATTTTTATTCAATGAACGGAGGAACCTATATGATGAATGAAAGCCAGAAGGCAAAATTCGACGAATATAAGTCGTTTTCTGCGGCAGGCTGCCAAAGTGCGGCTGCAAAACGTCTCTCGGAGCTGTTTGACGGCGGTGAATTCACCGAGCTTGACGCTGCTGTTATGAATGGTGACGCTCCCGCAGGCGTTATTACGGCATACGGATATGTGGACGGAAGTCCTGTTTATGCATTTTCACAGGATAAATCGGTAAAAAGCGGCGCTGTAAACAGCCGCCATGCTGCTAAAATCTGTAAAGTATTTGACCTTGCTTCCCGTTCGGGAGTACCCGTTGTGGGAATTTACGATTCGGACGGTGCTTTTATTGACGACGGTGCGGAGGCTATAAAGGCTTACAGCGATATTCTGATGTGGACAAGTAACCTTTCGGGCGTTGTCCCGCAGATTTCTGTTGTTGCAGGCGTTTGTGCGGGAAGCGCGGCTCTTGCAGCCTGCTCTGCGGACTTTGTTGTTATTACTGACGATGGCGAGCTGTACACCTCTCCAGCTAAGAATAT
>CAMWVF010000331.1 GCA_947177545.1 uncultured Clostridia bacterium
TCATAATATCGGTTACAGTTTTTTCGTCCTCCGCAAAATTTTTACGCAAGGCAGCCTCAAACTCAGCTCTTGAAGTTCCTTTTGCCGCTGTAACATACTTATAAACTTCGTCGTCTTTATTTTTTTCTGCCTTAATAATTGCAATGCCGCCGTCGTGAACGGAATACCGATAATTATTTAATTCGGCGTTTTTGCTGTCAAATGTCTTTACTTCGCTTTTTTCTTCCGAAGGTACAATACCCTCTTTATTATAAACTGAATTTATTTTTGACATTATCGCAGCGGTCTGAAGCTCGGTATATCCTGCCTTTATAAGATTATCCCGTATTTTATCACCATCGTCGCGCTTTATGTCAATAACTGTATATTGACCGCGATCGGTATCATAAACAGCGCATTTTTCTCCTGCCGTATCGGAAATTCTTCCAAACTGCTTCATATTTTCCGTTGCTGCAATTACCTCTGAATAGTGCAGCTCCTTTTCAATATTCTCTTCCGAATATGTTATTTTTTCAGAGGAAGTCATTCCAAGCTCGCCGCGAAGCTTTTCGGTTAAAGCCTCTGCGGTTCTGCCGTCAATGCCGTTTTCAATGAGTATGGCATTAAGCTTGTCAGCATTTTCTGTTCCAACGCTGATAAGCTTATCTTTTGACTTATCATATATTTCAATGTGATTTCCGCTTCCAACATCATAATGGACAGTTTGTGTATTATCGTCTCCGAATAATTTTTCACTTCGCTGTTCATAATGCTTTGCAAGCTCCGCGCCCGATAGTTTTTTTACCATTTTACCGTCGGAATCAAGAATGTCATATTGTTTTTCGTTATCAAATGAATATTTCAAGGTTTTACCGTCATTTATTTCTATGAAATCCTTTTGGGGCAGTCTGATATAATCTTGTCCCATAGTTCGCGGAATTCGCATAAACAAATCGCTGCCCGTTTCTTTAACGCCCAACGAAGCTCTGTCTATGGTTACATAGTCTTTTTTGCCGTTTACGACCGCTGTTTCAAAACCATTTACCAAATTTTTATCTTCAGCGGATTTATTCAGTATTTTTTCAACATCTGTTTTGACATAAGCAGGATATTTTACAAAAATACCATTATCGTTTTTATAAAATTCTAATTTGTCCTGTCCGAGATTTCTCGCCAAGCTCTGAGCCTCGCTTTCTGATATTTTTTTAAATCTTAAATCGTCCTGCAAGCCTGTTCCCGATTGGGAAAAAGTTGTTACACTAATATTTTTGACCGATTCAGCTGCTTCTTTTACTTCCTGCATTGCCGCTTTATACTGACCTGTGTACTCCTTTGGAACAACGTTTATACAATTTCCGTCAGCATTTAAAAAAGAATAGACAGGAATGTCATGAGCAATCATTATTTCTTCTGAAAGTTTAGCTTGTTCGGCAGGGATAACATTATCTCCGTCCATTATTTTTACCGAATCCTTATCGGCAGAAAGCTGAGATTTAATTGTCTGTTTTACAGCGTCATCAAGCAGCTGAAAGGATTTTTCCGATACAGCAATCATAGCATTGTTTTCATCGGTTTCCATAACATAATATTGCGCGCCAAGCTTTTTTCCATAGTTTTCTATTTCAGCAAGCTTTTCTTTTGAGAGCGTTACCATTCGGAATTTTTCGCCCTCGTTAAGCATTTTCTTATAATCACGCGAGGAAAGCTCTCCTGTTTTAACCTTAATTTTTTTCTCTTTGGTTTTATTATTGTACATATTACGCTGATTTTCTCTGTCAAGCAGTTTAAACAACATCTTAAAAAACAGTTCTACTGTTTCTCTTTGCAGCATAGATACCACTTTTACGGTTTCTTCGTCCAACATATGTTATTCCTCCTCGGTAATTTTTGAATAATCCCTTATTTCTATTTTATGTTCATCCGTACACCCGTAAGCAAACGGAGAAACATTAACAAAGGGGGTAATTTCTTTGTCTGTTTCAACAATATTTTCCCAAGCATTTGTTATCGACAGGGGAATAACCGCCCTTATTCCTATACCGTTTACCGTTAATGACGCGCTTTTTTCCTGCTCTGTATACCCACTGTAGTATTTTACATCATCCGATACCGCACCAAGCAAATCCATACGCCGTATTTTCAAACGGTTACCGACATAACTTGAATAATAGCATACATTATTATCGGAAGTATCTACTGTAAGCGTATGGGTTCTCATAACCGCTGCTCTATCCTCTGTGTTTGAAGCTCCAAAAATGCTTATTTCTTTTTCAGAGGCAAATACCTTTAGTTCAGAATGGTTTTTATCATAATCCACCCAAGCGGGATTGTAACCCCAGTTATAGTACAGCTGCTCTTTGGTAGCTGAAAGTGAAGCGCATATTTCATCAACGGTACAATTATTTCTTTCAGCATAAATGTTAAGAAGCTGATACGGATTAAGGCGTATCAAATAGATTTCCTGCCCGTTGATTTCATTGTTGATATTTATTTCGGGATTATAGTATACCTCCCACATATTGGGGGTTAAAAAATAATCCTTATCGAGACCGAGGGTTCGTGCATAATAGCGATAGTTATTCATATCGGTAAATTCCTCGGAATCAGTAAGTGAATTGTAAAGCCAACCGCAAACTATTTTGTCTGTTTCCCGTTCTTCGACCGTTTCTTCCTCTTGTATTTCCGCTGTAGTTTCTTCAGCTTCTGTAACACTTGCTGTTACTTCCGTATTCTGAACATCAGCCGCAGGCTCTGCTTCGGAAATATTTTTGTTACAGCCCGTCATTAAAACAGAAAAAAGTGCAATAAGCATAATGTACTTTGTTTTATGCATAGGGTTTATATTCCTTTCTTTATAATTTCTTATTATA